>DASTYM010000278.1:0-9819 GCA_035764995.1 Cyclobacteriaceae bacterium
TAACGTTGTAGAGTACCGGTCTAATTCTGCAAGGGGCGTTCTGGCTTTAATGACCTGATAGTTTCCTTTTGTATCAATACCCATAATGAGAGACCTGCGGGTTTGTAAATCGCCCATCACATCACCCATGATCTCTTCAGGAAGCATGATCTCAAGATCATAAATTGGTTCCAGTAAAATCGGTTCAGCATTCATGAAACCTTCTTTGAAGGCCATCATGCCGGCAATCTTGAAAGAAATATCATTTGAATCAACCGGGTGCATTTTGCCATCATGAACCATCACACGTACATCGCGAACGTAGGATCCGGTAATCGGACCTTCTTCCATTTTTTCCATCACGCCCTTTAAAATTGATGGAATGAATCTTGTATCAATCACGCCACCAACGATGCAGTTATAGAATACCAATTTTCCACCCCATTCCAGATCAATAACTTCTTTGCCGCGAACAGGAAATTCTTTTGGCTCCGGCATGCCTTCATAATACGGTTCGATTTTCATGTGCACTTCTCCAAACTGTCCTGCACCACCCGATTGTTTTTTATGTCGATACATCGAAGACGCAGGCTTACGGATTGTTTCGCGATAGGAGATGCGGGGTGATTTGTATTCTGCTTTTAGTTTATACAATTGTTCGAGGAACCATTTGCAAACTGCGAGATGCATTTCTCCCTGTCCTGCAATAATGAGCTGCTTGAGTTCACGGGAATAGCCAACCTCAAGTGTTGGATCTTCCTGATGAATCTTGTTCAGAACCTCACCAATTTTTTCGTCATCGTTTTTACTCAGTGCAACAATGGCTGTGCGGATGCGAGGCTCAGGATATTGAATGGGTTGAATAGTCACATCGTATCCTTTCGCATGCAATGTTTGATTGGTGTACGTGTCCTTTAGTTTAAGCGTTGCGCCTATATCGCCTGCAACAAGTTTATCCACCGAATTGCGCGTTTTGCCATCCATAATGAATAGCTGATGAATCCGCTCGACTGCTCCCGTCTGACTGTTAATCAATTCTGAGTTGATCGTTACTTCGCCCGATATCACTTTAAAGAATGAGAGCTTGCCAAGGTTCGGCTCAAGATGTGATTTGAATACAAAAAGAGCTGCTGGCTTGGCCATGTCAAATTGTAATTCTTTTCCATCTGAGGCTCTTTCAGGTCTTGCTTCAAGCGGTGATGGAGCAACATTGTCAATGAATCCCATCATGCGTCCACTACCCATATTCTTTTTGGCCGACATTACGAAAACCGGGAAAACATCATGATTGATCATACCCAGCTTTAGGCCTTCACGCATTTCATCTTCGTCTAATGTTCCTTTCTCAAAATATTTTTCCATGAGCTTCTCATCATTCTCAGCAGCTTTCTCTACCAGGGCATTATGCAGTTCATTGGCTTTTTCTTTTTCATTTTCCGGGATGGGAAGTTTTTCGGGTTTACCACCATCGGCAGGAAACTTGTACATCACCATTTTTAGTAAATCAATAATGCAATTAAAATTCTCGCCCTGGTTTACGGGATATTGCATTTGTGTTACGGAACTTCCATACGTTCTTTTTAAGGAATCGAGGGTTTCATCAAAGTTTGATTTTGGGTGATCGACCTGATTGATGGCAAAAATGGTTGGTTTTTGAAATTGATTAATGTAGTTCCAGATAAGCTCAGTGCCTACTTCAACACCGTGTTGTGCATTAATCGTCATCACGCACGTATCCGCCACGCGAACAGAAGAAATTATTTCGCCTATGAAGTCGTCAAAGCCGGGCGTGTCTATAATATTGATTTTGTAATCGCGCCATTCTGTGTGCAGGACTGTCGCAAAAATAGAATTACCACGCTCTTGTTCAATTTCGTGGTAATCTGATACGGTGTTCTTCCCTTCAATTGTTCCTCTGCGGTGCGTAATGCCCGCTTCGAAAATCATGTCTTCGGCAAGCAATGTCTTGCCGCTTTTCGGAGCTCCCAACAATACAATGTTTTTAAGGTGTTTTTCATCATAGACTTTCATAGGCGATATGGTTTGTGCTGTCATGAACTACCCGTGCAGGTTGATGCTGTAGCTTAGAAAGCGCATCTGAAGGGCATTTCATAGGCGAGCGGTTAATAAATGTGACAACAAGCTTCCCAGAAAAAGAACACGCCTTGCGTTGCCAGACTGCGTGCGCTAAAGCTTAAATGTTGGCGCAGAGGGCTACGCAAGGTTAACAGGAAAGGGAAATGAATATAAGTCAAATTGCCTGAAATAAAAAGCTATTTACGATGTGCCATTCAGGTAACTTTAGCGCCACTCAACCTTTAAAATTTAATGCTATGAAATCCTTTCTGACGGTTTGTATCTTATTGTTTTCGTTCGCTTGTGTCGCTCAAAATTTTGAGGGAACCATCAAATGGTCAATGAAAAGTGAAATAACGGACCCTAAAATGAAGGCCCAGATGGAGGAGGCTCAGCAGAAGATGAACGACCCGGCATCCCAGGCCCAGATGAAAGAAATGAAAGAGAAAATGAATTCTCCGGAGATGAAAGCCATGATGGAGCAAAATCCCCAAATGAAACAGCAGATGGAAGAAGCTATGAAGATGATGCAAGGAGGAGATATGAGTTCCATGATGCCAACCGGGTTTGTTGTCAAGATCAAAAATAGCAACACGCTCTCTGTGATGGAAGGAGGTATGATGGCCGGAACTGAAACGCTTTATCTGAAAGAGAAGAACCAGACTTATTTGATCAATCAGTCAAATAAGACGTACACGGTTTTTTCAAATACAGGCGGTGGTTCCAACCCGCATGGCGAAGTGAAGGTTAACAAGACTTCAGAAACACAAAAAATATTGAACTACACGTGCACCAAAACTATTGTAACGGTAACAGACAAAGGAAAATCCATCGAGCAGATTTTCTGGACAACCCAAGACATAAAAGATTTCGATTTGAAAAGTTTAGCAAAACAACGAATGGACTCCGGTCAATCGATGTTTTACGAAAACATTGAAGGTGTTCCGCTTAAAATGGAAATGACAACACCTGAAGCAAAAATGATCATGCAGGTAACGGAAATTAAAAAGGAGACTCTGCCAAGTTCTATGTTTGCTGTGCCTGCGGGATTTACGGAAACAAAGTTACCGGGACAACATTAAAAGTAATCGGTGATCAGTATCCGGTATTCGGTTTTTACTGATTACCGATAACCGATAACTGATTTACCAATTTTAATATCCCAAAATCTTCAACATACTCTCCTGCGATTGTTGTGGAGCAAAGAGTTTCGTTGAAATTTCTCCGTCCTCGTTACGATCGATGAGCACGTGTTTAGGAGCCGGCACCAGGCAGTGCTGAATACCACCGTAACCTCCGAGAGATTCCTGATATGCACCGGTATGAAAGAACCCGATGAAAAGTTGCTCTTCGTCATTGATCATCGGCAGGAATACTTCACCGGTATGCGCTTCTGAGTTATAGTAATCCATACTGTCGCAGGTTAGTCCGCCCATGTTTACTTTATGGTACGGATCATCCCACTTGTTAACAGCGAGGAGAATGTATTTCTGATTTAATCCCCAGGCATCGGGTAAGTGTGTGATGAATGATCCATCGATCATGTACCACAACTCTTTATCGTTTTGCAATTTTTGGTCAACAACCTGGTAAAGAACTGCACCACTTTCACCAACCGTGAAACTCCCGAACTCGGTGAAGATGTTTGGAACTTCAACGTTGTTCTTGTCGCAAATCCATTTGATGTTTTCCACGATCTGTTCGATCATGTACTTGTAATCATACTGGAAGGTTAAGGAAGTTTTGATCGGGAAGCCGCCACCGATATCAATCGAATCCAGTGATGGGCAAATCTTTTTCATTTCGCAATACTTGAAAACGAAACGGCTTAGCTCGCTCCAGTAATAGGCGGTGTCTTTAATGCCAGTGTTAATGAAGAAGTGAAGCATTTTTAATTCAGCTTTCTCACTCTTCTGAATATTTTCTTTGTAGAAAGGAATAATATCGCTGTAGCGGATTCCCAAGCGTGATGTATAAAACTCAAATTTAGGCTCTTCGTCAGCGGCAACACGGATACCAACGCGATAAGGATTTTTCACATTGCGTTCGTATTCCTCAAACTCACCCATTTCATCCAGGATCGGAATACAGTTTTTGAAGCCATCATTCAATAATTCTGAGATGTATTGAGTGTACAATGGCATCTTGAAACCATTGCACAGGATGTATGAATCTTTTGTGAGTTTTCCTTTGGCATACAACGCACGAACAATCGGAATATCAAAAGCTGAAGAAGTTTCCATGTGAACGTTTTCGTTCTTCAGGGCTTCTTCCATCACAAAAGAAAAGTGTGACGACTTCGTACAATAGCAATACGTGTAATTACCATTATACTTAAACTTCTGAATGGCATTGTTAAACGTTGCCTGTACCGTTCGGATGTTTTCTGAAATGCGGGGCAGGTACGTAAGCTTCAGGGGAGTACCGTATTCCTTAATGATATCCATCAATGGAACATCATTGAACAACAACTCATGATCGCGAACTTTAAATTCTTTCTGGGGAAACTCAAAAGTTTGCTCAATCAGTTCACGGTAACTCTTCATGCCAGGGTGTTATCAGTTAATGGTTTAAAAGCTAATTGCTATTGCTAAAAATTGACATTTCTGTTAAGAAACCATTAACGACTTGCCTGCCGTTTAAGGTAGGTTAACGGATAACAATTAACGTTTTTAAGGGTGCAAATCTGGTATAATTTTGCCATCTTTGCAACGCTTAAAAAGCCATGGTTAATCCTCTTTTAGACCCCGTTTTCGTTCCGTTACTAAGCGGAATGCATGTCTTACCCGACTTCTGAGGGTTTAAGATCGAGGTTGTATTTTCCTATTCCAATTTAGAGAGGTTAACTGTTTCTTAAAATTTTTATTCCTGTGAACACTATAAAAGTCATTGAAGTGAAGTCTGAAATCGGAGCCGGTACCCGTGGTGCCAGCCTGGGGGTGGAGGCTATTAAGATTGCCAGTCTTGATTTAAAGTCAGACTTTTTCAAACAGCACGATTCTGTAGAGGTAGAAAACGTCAACGAACTTTTGTTTGACAGTGCCGAGCACGCCCACGCGAAATTCATCGATGGCGTTCTCATTATGGAAGAACGCGTTTGCCTGGAAGTATACGAAACCATTTTGGATGATTTATTCCCGATGGTTATTGCAGGTGATCACAGCACGGCTTACGGAACGATGGCCGGAATTAAAAAAGCATTCCCAAAAAAGAGATTAGGCGTGGTGTGGATTGATGCGCATGCTGATTTTCATTCTCCTTACACAACCCCATCTGGTAACATGCACGGTATGCCGTTAGCGATGGCTTGCGGGTTTGATAATCTCGAGTGCAAAGTGAATGATCCAAAAGGTGAGACGATTGATTATTGGGAGCAGATTAAGAATGTTGGAATTCCGGGAGCAAAGATTCAACCTGAAGATATTGTGTTGATCTCTGTCCGTGATTTTGAAAAGCCGGAGAATTATTTGATGAATAAATACAACATCAATTTCATTGAAGCAGAAGACGTGAAGAAACTTGGTGCTGAAAAAATTGCTGCAAGAACCCTGCAGATGCTCGATCATTGCGATTTGATTTATATTTCCTTTGATGTAGATAGTTTCGATTCACGTATTTCCAGTGGTACAGGCACGCCTGTTCCAAATGGATTAACAGTGGAAGAAGCAAAAGTGCTGAATGCCGAGCTCGCTAAAAGCCCTAAGATTTGTGCGTGGGAAATTGTTGAGGTGAACCCAACGCTGGATACCGAAAATCGCATGGCCGAAAGCGGATTCGAAGTGTTGGAAGCAACCTCGAAAGCACTTTCCGCACGGCCCGTGATGGCGATGAAATAATCCTGTTATTTCTTTTTAATAAACGGAACACGTTCAGCCCGCGACTGGCTCACATCCAGCCCGGTGACGTTTCCTTTTTTGTCGCGCTTGAATTCAAATAGTTCTCCGGCTTCGCCCAGGAAGGCATCCTGAAAGGAAGGAGTAAGTTTAATTGAAAGTCCGGGTTTCACATTAACCCACACTTCTGCATTTTTTATTTCTACCATCCAGCTTGTTTCTGCTTCATCGCTTGAATATGCACCAGTTAGTTTTTGCAAGGAAGTTGGATTGAGATCGGGCGGATTTACTTTTCGGTAGCTGCTGGTGTCTTGTGAATTTTTTAACAGAATAACGCCCGGCTTACTGGCGATCCATGTTAAGTTATCCAGGAAAAGTGTATCGCGATGAGCAGCGTTCAAGGCATGTCCGTTGGATTGAATTTTTCCGTCTTTGTATTCAATTCCAAACACATCAAAGTTTCGAATGCTACGGAACGTCCCAGTAAATCGTTTTGCGTCTTCTTCGGATAGCGTAATTGATTTGCGTTCTTTTTTAGCTTCAGGTGTCTGACCAAAATAGAGTTTCGCGATTTCATAACCCAAGCCTACCACGCCCGAAGCTGCATCGTTACTGAGTAAGATGATTGTGATCTTTTTCTGAGGATAGTAAGCCAGCCATGTCCGGTATCCTGCCGTTGCACCGCTGTGACTGATTTCTTTGAATCCGTTAAACAAGTTAACGGAAATACCTCCTGCATAAGCAATTTCTTGTCCGTTGTTTAGCTTTCCCTTTTGTACTCGCCAGTTGTAAACCTGGTCTCCACCAATCTGATGTTTTTCAAGTAGCGAATTCCATTTTAGTAAATCACCCGTAGTAGTAAGCAAACCCCCGTGACCGTGAACATTTTCAAATGGCATATTTTGCTGGTATACATTTCTGGATCGGAGAGAATATGCGATTGATCTGTTCGAAACAATTTCCCGAAAGTTGTCACGCCATTGTGTATTGGTCATGCCCAAGGGGCCGAAGAAACGAGCTTGTGTAAATTCTGCCAGCGTTTGTTTTGAAACCCGCTCTACTATGTTCACAAGCATGGTGTAGTTTGAATTGCTATATGAATACTCGTTACCTGGCGTGAAGTTCAGAGATTTTTGTTTAGTCATGATATGAAGCGCGAGCTCTTGCGTGTAAACCCGAGTGCCACGCGGCCAACCAGTGAGTTCACCAACAACACCCCAATCTTTTAAACCGCTGATATGATGTATTAGATGGTAAACGGTAATCGGTGTTTGGTAAGTCGGTAATTCAGGGACGTATTTTCTGACGTCATCATTTAATGAAATTTTCCCTTCAGATACCAACAACAACGCTGACGCAGCGACAAATTGTTTGGCAACAGAACCACTTTCAAAAATAGTTTCGGTAGTGTTAGGAACATTGTGTTCAAGATCGGCAAGCCCAAAGGCTTTGTGGTAAATAATTTTATCGCCTCTGGCAACGAGTACAGAACCGCCAGGGGTTGAGTTATTCCATTTGGAAAAAATCTTGTCGATGATTGTGAGCGTATCTGTCGACTGACTTTGGACTGTCAGTAAATATGAAATCAGAATGAAGCAAGTAAGGAAAAATCGTTTCATGATTGTATCGGTTTATTTTTCGGCTACTGTAATCAATTTGTGAATCGTACTCATCAGACTGTTGTGAACAATGCGGTCAGTAATAAAGCGGGGCGTACTCAACGGCAAACTGGTTATAGTGTAGGTGATTTTTGTTTTACCGGTTGATACTTTTTCGAGTTCCCACTTACCTATGGTTGGTCGTCTGTCAACACCTTTGCGGATGGCACCGAGCTTTTCATCCTCCAGGTGAGTGAAGGAAAGCGTGAGCCTATCTTTTTTCTTCTGAACAGCATAGGTCAGCAGGTAATCCTGGTTATTGAGCGGCCACGGGATTCTATAATAACTGTATGCAACCCACACCGAGTCATTTTTTGGAGTGATAATATATTCCAGGATATTTTCCTGCCAGGTTTTTAATTTTTCTTCCTCATATAGGTGAGCGAACATGCTGGTCAGTTCAACGTTCGCATGAAAAATACATTTAATCTGGCGAGAGCTGGTGGTTGTTCCGGGGTAGGGCACCCACCGCTCGTACATGGTAATTTTTTCATCCTGCCGAACAACCTCATACCCATCAATTTCTGCTACTGATTGCGCAAAAAGCTGGCAGGTCACCAGTAGAAAAGTTAAAACAACAGAAAGACGCAAGTCAGACATTCTTCTATAATAATGCTTTTTTTAAAACGTCAACAGTTGGTAAAGGTGAATCTTATAAAAACCCACTGTTTTTGTTAATTTCGCGCTACAAAAATTTCAGGATAAATCATGAGCCAAAACAGACCGATTTCGTCTTTTATTGAAAAGAATTATCTCCACTTTAACGCAGCGGCATTGGTGGATGCAGCTAAAGGGTATAAAAAACACATTGCCGATGGAAAAAAAATGATGGTAACGCTGGCAGGTGCCATGAGTACAGGTGAGCTGGGTATCAGCTTTTCGGAGATGATCCGTCAAAATAAGGTTCACATTATTTCCTGTACAGGTGCCAATCTGGAAGAGGATATCATGAACCTGGTGGCACATACTCATTACAAACGTATTCCTAACTACCGCGACCTTACTCCCGAGCAGGAATGGGATTTGTTACAGAATCACCTGAACCGCGTTACAGATACCTGTATTCCGGAAGAAGAAGCTTTTAGAAAACTCCAGTCACATTTATTTAAAGTGTGGAAGGATGCTGAGGATAAAGGCGAGCGCTTATTCCCGCACGAGTTTATGTTCAGATTGCTGAATAGCGGTGAGCTGAAACAACATTACGAAATCGATCCAAAGAATTCATGGATGATTGCCGCGGCTGAACGCAACATGCCAATGGTTGTTCCAGGATGGGAAGACAGCACCATGGGAAATATTTTTGCCTCCTATGTGTTGACAGGCGAGCTGAAAGCGAGCACCATGAAATCAGGGATTGAATACATGGTGTGGTTAGCAGATTGGTATACTGAAAATGCAGGAAAAGATGGAATTGGGTTCTTCCAGATTGGTGGAGGTATCGCTGGTGACTTCCCGATTTGCGTGGTGCCGATGTTGCACCAGGATTTAGAGCGCGATGGCGTTCCATTCTGGAGCTACTTCTGCCAGATCAGTGACTCTACGACAAGTTATGGGTCTTATTCAGGTGCAGTGCCCAACGAAAAAATCACATGGGGAAAACTCAGCATCGATACACCAAAATATATTATTGAATCAGACGCAACAATTGTAGCTCCCCTCATGTTCGCGTATATACTTGACATGTAGTCTTTAGTATTGAGTCTTTAGTATTGAGTCTTTAGTATACTTGGTACTTTGTACTCAATACTCGATACTCACGACTCATTACCATGAACCTTCAAGCAACACTAACATCGGAAATAAAGAAAGCCCTTACAGTATTGTACAACCAATCGGTTGAGCAATTGCAGTTGCAGCCAACTAATCAGGAATTTGAAGGATCACATACACTCGTTTGTTTTCCTCTGACTAAAGTTTCCAAAAAGAAACCTGAGGAAACAGCGCAGGCTGTTGGGGAATATCTTGTTCAACACTCAGGCGTGGTGAGCAGGTTTAATGTAGTTAAGGGATTTTTGAACCTGGTTGTCAGCGACAAAACGTGGGCTGAGGTATTTGCTGGAATTTATACTAATCCATCCTATGGGTCATTGCCATCGAATGGGAAAGAAATCATGGTGGAGTATTCTTCACCGAATACAAACAAACCATTACATCTCGGTCACTTACGAAATAATTTTTTAGGCTGGAGCGTTGCCGAGATTCACAAAGCCAACGGATACAAAGTCCACAAAGTACAAATCATCAACGACCGCGGCATTCACATCTGCAAGTCT
>DASTYM010000279.1:0-2484 GCA_035764995.1 Cyclobacteriaceae bacterium
TTTCTGTATCTCTGATTTAATGTCTTTGGTTGTCATGTCCGTCCGCAATTTGTATCCGAATTTACGAAAAATTACCCACTTGTCTGTCAGGCAATGCGCCACAACGTTTGTGTTTATGACGGCTTGGGCTTAGGAGCGCTAATAAATGGTTGAATGTTTAGCGCGACCAGTCCACAAGTCCACCGTTAACAAAGCTAAATAAAGTAATTGAAAGGAGTGAGGGCACGAAATGCCCAAGCTGGCATAAACACTCTGTTGTGTGCAGTTTGCCAGTCCCTCACGCCAATGCTTGGGTCAATAGAGCTTTTACTGTAAAGCAGTCCAAACATACAAAGTTGTGAATCACCATACAGTCCGCGAGATCAAAATTGTCACCAATTGAATCCACTTGTGCATAAAACGTCATTGTCTTTTTGCAGTCCTCGCAAATCGGAAATTTACTTTCATCAAGTCCGTCTGGTTGTCCCCCAAGAAAATGTCTTGTTCCAGCAATGTCGTTTGATTTGTAACCGACAATGTCCTTTGCTTCTTGCGTCTCCGGTTGTGTCACCAGTTTAACTTTTGGTATTTTCATTTGTCATTAGTCAATTGTCTGTTGTGTGCAGTTTACTACTCCGCTTTTCTTAATCTTGCTCTGATAGTGTCCATTTTGTCGGCCAGAAATATTTCAAATAAAGATTCAATCTCATTCCAATCTTTTCCTTGTCCTTTGTATTCAATTTCTGGATTGTCCTCAAAAACAGCAATAAGTCCGAGCTTCTTATTGACTTGAAAAATATTCTCTTCTCCTTTTTTTATTAGCCCAACCCAAAATACGCCATGTTCATCGTCCATCTTTTTTAGTCCCTCGATGGCCATTTTAACTGTGTCGGTTGATACGTTGTCCCATTGATCTCCCCATGCTGTTTGTAAATAGGTTTCCATTGTCCGAGCAAATTGCACACAACGTTTGTGTTTATGACGGCTTGGGCTAGGAGGGCTTGCTAAATGACGAAGGAATGGCAAGACCGACCACGCACACATTGTCCACCGTTACAAAGCTAGAATAATAGAGTGAAAAGTTGAAGCCGCACAAACCCCAAGCTGACATAAACACTCTGTTGTGTGCAGGCTGGCATCACAAGCCTTTTTCGATCAGTTGCCACTTGACCCACTCAATCAACTGTCCCCGTTTGAAGTCAAACCATTTCTGTCGGTATGGTCCAGAGTTGTCAACCGCTATTTTAAAATTTCTGAAAGGTTTATGTTCGGTTAGAATTTGGTCAAACTTGTGCCGAAGTCTGTAATCTTCAATTGTTGAGACGAAATCTGTCATTAGTCTGAATGACCCGTTCGAGTCCATTCTCTCAATTTGAACGTACTTGTCTGAGTGCTCCTCGATTTCTTTTATTGAATTGTCCCAAGGCTCAGAATCGTCCGCCTCGTCCAACATGTCAGGTATTGTCACAATAGTCCCATTCTCTTTATGAACGTAACATCGTAGTCCACAGTCAAAGGCGTCCGCGATTTCAGTTATTTGTTCGTCTGTCATAACGTTCACAAAATTGTCTCGCCAGCTTGCACACAACGTTTTGTGTTTAAAGAGTTGCGGGCATAGGAGGGTTTAAAAATGGAACAAAGTGGAATGTTAAACCCGACCTGCTGCGCAACTCTCCGCGGTTAAGTACGAAATTAAGAAACCGATTTGAATAAGGACACAACACCCCGCAATTCTTTAAACACGGTGTTGTGCACAGTAGTTTTTTACACAACATTAAATATCACAATTGTCCCCCCGAGAAGTAAACTAAACATCACTTCAACCCAAGTCATGTTTCTATTATCCTCTTCCTCCCACATTGTAAATCGTCCTCTTCTCATTGTTACTATTAATTCTCGTCCTTGTGTCTTTAATAGAATCACCCGAAATAGTTGAAAAAGAATTAAAGTCGGCAACAAAGCTTTAAGTCCGGAAAACGCTGTCCCACGTGGATAAAAGAAGTCAGTTAATCCGTCCACCATGAAATAGACGGTTAACTGTCCAATTGAAATTATTAGCCATGCTAAATAAAACTTAAAGTTTCTCAAGTATCTAAAAAAGAGTCCGATTACTGCAAAAGGAACTAAGAAGTAGTATCCGCTTACCCATGCTTTTAAATTTTCTGTCGGTATTAAATCAAATTTATAAATTGTCCAGAAAGTTAAACTGACCAATAAGTGAGCAAGCACAATAGTAGTCTCGGTTTTTGTAAGGTTCTTAAATTTAAAGTCCTTTTTTGTCAAAGGTCTACTCTTCATAAAAACTATTGTGCACAACGTTTGTGTTTATGCAGTGCGGGGAATAGGAGGGCTTAAAAATGAAGCGCAGCGAAATGTTAAGCCCGACCTGCTCCGAACTGTCCCACGCTACTGAACTAAATTAAGTAATTACTTTTAATACTGTGCTGAACCCCCGGATTGCATAAACATTTTGTTGTAGCCAGTGCGCCTTTGTCCGCGCTTTAT
>DASTYM010000280.1:0-18447 GCA_035764995.1 Cyclobacteriaceae bacterium
TTGGGTACCATTTTTCATCTTTTCCCTGCCACGTGTAACTCCAGCATCCGTTTAATGAGCTGATACTTTGGGCGCCTGGCCCTGCTACGAGTACTTTCTTATTTTTTGCAAGCGGCAGCGTGTTGTTTTGATTTTTGAGCAGCGTCATCGACTCGCGCGCTGCATTCAGTGCAAACGTTTGGTATTCAGCTTTTCCAAAATTGTCTTTTGAAGCAGGTTCAGGATACGGATTATCGAAAAGTCCGAGCTTATATTTTAATGTGAGGATTCTCATCACGGCATCATCAATGCGACTCATCGGCACTTCATTCTTATTAGCGGCCTCAATCAGTAAATCGTAAAAGGAGTAGTCAGTAGGTACCATGCTCATATCAATACCTGCGTTGATTGCCATCACAACTGCTTCTCTTGGCGTTGAAGCAACTCTGTGGCGATCATGTAAGCGCTTGATGTCTTCCCAGTCTGTCACGATCAAACCTTCAAAGCCCAATTCCTTTCTCAGCACATCAATCAATAAATATTTGCTGGCGTGAACAGGTTCTCCATTGATCTCACCAGAGTTGATCATGATGGTAGATGCACCAGCCTTAACAGCATCTCTGAATTGCGGAAGATAGTATTCACGCAATTCAATCTCCGGCATGTACGTTGGTGTTCTGTCTTTTCCTGACCGGGGAGCGGAGTAGGCAAGGTAATGTTTCATACAGCTCGCCACTGCCGTTGGATTTTTTAACCCATCTTCTTCATAAGCCTTAATAACTGCGGCACCAAAGGTTCTCCCGAGTAAAACGTCCTCACCGTATGTTTCGGGAAAGCGTGACCATAAAGGTTGACGACCGATATCAAGAACAGGAGCAAAGTTCCAGCGAACACCTGATGCACGAAGTTCTTTGGCCGTTATTTTAGCAGCACCAATGCTCAGTTCCGGGTTTCGGCTGGCTGCAAGCGCGATGTTGTGAGGGAATAATGTTGAATTGAGGGTATACGTTTGGCCATGCATGGCATCGAGACCGTACACAACCGGTATTTTCAGTTTGGTATTTTTAGTTTCGTCTTGAATTTGTGTAATGACTTTCCTCCAGGTATCTACCGTCAAGGCGTTCGATCCCGTGTTTAACAGAGAGCCAACTTTGTAATCGACAATTGCTTTCTTTAACAATGCGGGATCAAGCGCTCCATCGGTATTGCCCCAACTGCCTTTTGCGATTAAGGCAAAAGTCACCTGGGTCATTTGGCCGACTTTCTCTTCGAGTGTCATTTTTTCAAGAAGCGCTTTGGCTTTCTGTTGATCAGTTTGCGCGATCAGTAAATTGTAAGTAAAAAGTAGTAGAAAGACAGGGATAAATTTCTTCATGGTTATGGGTTATTAGTATAGTCTAGTTACGAATTATTTCCTTGAATTAAGTAGGCAGGGCTTAGGTTTATCTCGACCAAAAACCTTCGAACTTGATGTTCGGCTGCGCGGGCAATTCTTGAATTTTTTACAATAACAATCGTTTGCATGATAGCGCAATTGCAGATATTTCAGGAGTTTCTTTTGAGAATTGGGGTTAAAAACAGTGCAAAGTCTTTTACCTACTCAGGCTTAACCGTTATCGAGTCTAAATTCTCTTTCGATCATACCTCCATTTCAAATACCATTTGTATCGAAGAGGAGAGCGAATAGATCGCGGATCGCCCGCATTCCTATCCAATGCAGCCCGCGATCTTTTGTGCGTTATCCATGACCTACCATTGGCTTCTTGGCGTTCATAATCACTGTCGCCCCAAGTATTCTTCGGCTGTCTTCCATTATCGTATCCTTCGATGACCAAGGTTGTTGGTGGCATCAAGTACACCTCAATGATTACTTTGATTTGCTTTGTATCCGCTTAAAACAAACCAGTCTTTCCATGTTTGAATTAAAAATCAAAATGTTACTCAATAATACTGAACTAACTTTTTAAACGTTAAGTTAATCAGTCAATAGAGAAGAATGATCATGAGTAATGTAGTTCAGGCACACCGACCTCAAAGTTTAGGAGAAGAAATAGCAAATAGCATCAGCCATGGATTGGGATTTCTGGGAGCCGCGGCTGTTACACCCATATTAATTATAGCGGCAGTTCCATCAGGAACTGCCGCTGTCGTTGGTGCCAGTGTTTTTTGTACAACTATGATGATGCTTTACTTGTCATCAACGCTCTATCATGCATTTCCTGCCAGCAGAACCAAACGCATATTTCAGATCTTTGATCATGGATCAATTTTTCTGTTAATTGCAGGGACCTATACGCCATTTACACTCACCGTATTGGATGGAGAGTGGGGATGGACACTCTTTGGGATTGTTTGGGCCCTGGCAATTTTTGGTGTTGTTTTAAAATCAGTTGATGGCGCACGCACCAATAAACTTTCCATTGCCCTCTATCTGGGAATGGGGTGGTTAGCAATTTTAGCAGCCCAGCCGTTGTGGAATGGCCTATCAGCATGGGGTATTTTTTGGCTGTTGGCTGGCGGAATCATGTATTCACTGGGCGTAATTTTTTTCGCATACGATCACCGGATTCGGTACAGCCACTTTATTTGGCACATTTTTGTTATTGCCGGCACCACTTTTCACGTGGTAGCCATTCTCGGTTATGTATATTAGGTATTTTTTCCTGGCTGGATAAAGGATAATATTGCTGCTGTGAAAAGTCGTATCAAATCAGCAGGCATTCTTTTATCACTAGCCTTTATCATTTCGTGTGATGAGGATTCGGGCCATCAGATTCCGCAACCTCCTGATGAAATTGATCTCACCAATTCGTTCTACTATGAGATCAACCTGCGCGATCGCAGCGATGACACATTTAAAGTGCGCATGTTTGTTGATGACCTGACTTCTGACAATGGTATTTTTCAATTTCCTGCAACAACGCCCGGCACCTATGATATCCACGATATAGGAAGATTTGTGATGAACTTCAGAGCGTATTCAGAAAATCATCATGAACTTGAGGTATCTCGTATTTCAACGAATCAATGGAAACTAATGGACCCTGAGAATACGCGCATTATTGAATTTGAAGTGAAGGAGACCTTCGACACACCTGTGACTGCTTATCCTATCTACACGATGGCGGGAACATCAATGGAAAATGATCATACGTTGCTCAATGCTTTTGATGTTTTGGGCTATCCAACAGGATTGAAAGAACGCGACTTTTATCTTCATGTCGACTATCCATCAAATTGGACTGTTGGAACCTCCTTGCAAAAGGATCCCAACGGAAATTACTTCGCGGCTGATTTTGATAAGCTTGTTGATAGTCCGTTGATGTTCGGATTTATAACAAGTGCCAATTCAACTGTGGCAGGGTCAGGAATAAATATTTATACCTACTCAAAAAATAATCTCATTCAGGCATCGCAAATTATGAGCGATGTCAGTTATATATTGGATGACGCAAGTGCGTTCCTCAAAGGATTGCCCGTTGATCGATACAGCTTTATTTATTTCTTTGATCAACAACCAGCCAGTAGTGGAGCGCTTGAGCATTCTTATAGCTCGGTTTATGTTTTAGCCGATCAACCCTACAGTGCCGGTTATGGTTTGTTTCTCAGAAACATTTCAGCGCATGAATTTTTTCATGTGGTAACGCCACTTAATATCCACAGCGAAATAATCGAAGATTTTAACTTTGCTGATCCAACTCCTTCAGAACATTTATGGTTGTACGAAGGTGTAACTGAGTGGGCTTCACATATGATGCAGTTTCGAAACAATCATATTGACATGGTTACGCTGTTAAGCAGGTTTGGAAGTAAAAAAAGTACAGCTGATTTTTTTAATACCAATAATGGCGGGCCCATGAGTCTAAGTCAAATGAGCCTTACCTGTTACAACGAAGGCGGACTTCAGTTTGGCAATGTGTATAATAAAGGAGCATTGGTAGCGGCTTTATTGGATATCCGGTTGTTAGAACTTTCTGGCGGGACAAAAGGGCTGCGCGAAATTATTCTTCAACTCATTGAAACATACGGGCCGGAAAACGCTTTCTCGGAAGAAAATTTCTTTGATGATCTTGCAGTGTTAACCGGGTATCCGACAGAAGTAGCAGATTTCCTGAATAAGTATGTGAAAGGAACTGATCCGCTTCCGATGACGGAGTACTTCAATAAACTTGGAATTGCATTTAATGAATCCAACAACACGTTCAGTGTTAACGAAAACCCCACTGGAGCACAACTTGTGTTACGTAATAAGTGGAGCGTGAATTTTTAAGGATGAAATGAAAACAGAAGAACTCAGCCAAATCGCGCACAAATGGTTTGATGCTTTTAACGGGCACAACCTGGAAAAACTTCTTTCATTGTACGAAGATCATGCGGAGCATTATAGCCCTAAACTAAAAGTTCGCCAACCGGAAACGAACGGCCTTATTAAAGGTAAAGCTGCATTAAGAGCCTGGTGGCAGGATGCATTTGACCGACTGCCATCGTTGCAGTACGAAGTGTTACGACTTACGCCCCATGATGATCGTGTTTTTATGGAGTACATCAGGCATGTGGTGAATGAGGAAGATATTTATGTAGGGGAGATGCTGGAAGTGCGCAATGGTCTTATTGTAGCTTCTGCTGTCTTCCATCGGTAACATTATCGTGATTTTGATTTACACGAGTTAAGTTCTGCGTAACTCCACTTGGCTGGTGCAGATGAAACTTGTCGTTCGGCCATGCATTTTATTCTCGTAACCTGTCGGCTGTAGTAAAACACTCCGTATAAAAGAGAATCCGTTTAAAGTTTAAGGAAGGTGCGTTACCTTTCTCTAAGCTAAAAATCATTCTGCATGGAAGCCACACAATCTAATATCGCGAATGACAAAAAAGTAAGGGTATTGCATCATATTGATCGCGTTAACCTTTATGACTACGGCTATGAAAAATCGGGCAGCGCAAAGGGAGATCCTGATGTGTATGTTTCTTACCTGAATCGAATTTTAAATGGTGATCTTGTAGAAGAACCGTACAAGGGATTTTCAGACGAAGAGAAAAAAGAACGCTTCGAACAATTAAAAGAGCTTGAAAAGCAACTCAAAGAAAAGGAAGACTTTAATATTACTGTTGAGTCTGAGATAAAGGATAAGGAAAAAGATATTGATAAGTATAGAAAAGACCTTTTGCATATTCGTGAGGCTCGTGCTCAGGATCACCAAAAACTGAAGTCGGAAAATTTCAGCGTGGTGAAGTTTACATTGAATTTATTCATCCTTTCAATGTTGTCCATCTACCTTTTCTTTTTCTATATCTCCGCAACGTACAAAGCTTTGTATGTCGATTTTGAAGGAATAGCTGAGCGCATTGCACGCGGAGAAGGAACGGGCAGCATTATGCCAGGCCCCTATGAACTGGCTGATGCGTTGCAATATAACTATCTTCTTTTGGTTGTGCCATTTGTTTTCTATGCTTTCGGTTGGGCATTTCATGTCATATTAGAATCAAAGACCGATTTCAAAACAGTTTTTCTTACAGCTCTTATTACCGTAACCTTTATCGTGGATTTCCTGTTGGCAATGATCATCAGTAACAACACCGAAAGTGCAAAAGCATTGATGGGACTTGCGACTATACATTGGTACCAGAGCCCTTCTTTCTATATCATTTTATTCCTGGGATTCCTGGTGTACATTATTTGGAGTATCCTCTTGGATTCACTGTTGCGGGAATGGGATAAAAGAGAAATCACTAACAATCTCAAAAAAATCATCAGACATCTTCAGGGCGACAGCAAGGCACTAAAAGCCAGACTGCAGGATTTCTCGCATTTAAAAAGCAGGATTGCCGATTACCGGGACGATGTCAGTGCAGTGATGCAGGGAAACCTGAAACGATATATCGATCAGTTTTCTTCAGGCTGGATAGCCTACCTTGCACCAGCCAATCTGAAGGAGGCTAAAGAAAAGTGCCTCGCTCTGAAAAAGGAGTTTGAAGAGAAAAACAGTATTAAGAATGGAGTGGTTAAAGTTATCAGCAAACGATTACTGAACCTTTAGTGAAATTTTTTAAACCCCTGATCTACCATGAAATCGGGCAAGCAAAAGCTTTTTATTATTTTATTATCGGCAATATTGTTTTTGTCAGGATGCAACCTTCCGGCACCGGAGAAAAAGGAGAGCACCTTACGAGTAAAGCATAACTACATCATTTTACTGGATCTTTCCGATCGGTTGATCGTACAAGACAATCAGCCTGAACGTGATAAACGACTTATCAGAAGTTTATACACCTTGTTCGAAGAAAAGGTCAAAAGAGAGCTCTACATAAAATCCCGTGATGAAATCAAAGTAGTGATTGCTCCTCAAAGGGGAACCAGGCTTAAACGGGATGTTTTTGAAGACAGGCTTTACGTGAATATGAATACGATCAATCGGGTAAATCGTAAGTTAAGGGAAGCGGAGAGAAGAGAAAATTTTCTGGCCAATCTTGATACGTTGTACGATCAAGCGGTGTTCAGCAAAATTCCGCATCAATATTATGGAGCTGATATCTGGAAGTATTTCTATGAAGATTTGAAAATGGATTACTCCAGAGATACGCTTACCGAAAATTATCTGTTTATTCTGACGGACGGATATCCGATTGTCGGTCATCAACACAAGTTACTGGAAGTCAAAAATCAATTCCCTGATTTGCACATTGTCTTGCTGGAAGCAGCACCCCGTGAAAAAGATATGGAATGGGACCGGGTAATGGGAATCTGGGAAGAATGGTTTTACAAAATCGGTATTAAGAAGTATACTCTTGTTAAACGAGGTTCCATAACGAAAGAAGAGGAACAAATAAAAGAAATTGTGACTGGAAAAGGGAACCATGCGTTGGGATCGGTTTCAACAAGTTTTCTGAGTTTATCATTAGAGCCCGTAGCCTCAGCCGATATTTCGTTGTTAAGAGATATTTACAAAAATGAAAGACGATATGCCCTCATCATCGGAAACTCCAACTATAAACAAGTAAACCCGTTGAATAATCCCATCAATGATGCTATTGGATTCGCTGCGGTATTGAGAAGGATGAATTTTGATGTAACCTGTATAACAGATGCTACTTACATAGAAATCCGAAGCGCTTTTTTAAAGTTCCATGAGAAATTAGTGAACGGGCCAAAAGATCAAACCGTTGGATTGTTTTATTATGCGGGTCACGGATTGCAAAATAGTGGAGAAAATTACCTGGTTCCGGTTGATGCCAGCATTGAATACGAAGATGATATCTCCAGACAGTGTTTCCCGGTTCAGAAAATCATCCTGGGAAATATGTCACTATCGAATTCGAGGATGAATATTTTAATACTGGACGCTTGTCGTAATAATCCATTTCCAGGTACGTTAAGAACAACGGAAGGCGGGCTTATTGAAATGAAAAGAGCAAAGGGATCTTTTATAGCTTATGCGACTGCACCAGGTTCAACAGCTTTTGATGGAACAGGAAAGAATGGTCTCTATACACAAGAACTTATGAAGGCGATTGAAAAGCCGGGGTTGTCAATTGAACAGGTGTTCAAAGAAGTTCGACTCAATGTTCTCCGGCTTTCAGGTGAAAAGCAAAACACGTGGGACGTCTCCAATATTACTGGAGAATTCTATTTCAATCTTAATGGAATTGAAGAGGCCCCACATGATTGATTATCTACGGGCTCTCAGGTTATTAGCAACATCGATGGTAGCTAATAGCTGTCCACTTGAGACTCTTTTAGAAGCATAGTAAAGTTTGAATTTATTGCTTCCATTCTTTTTCAAGGCGAGTATCTCTTTTGCCTTAAAGATCATAGGCGTGTGCTCGCCAGCAGCATTGGCAAACTGCCACTCTTTAAGAATGTTATCCTTTTCGTCTCGGATCGAGAGTTTTCTTTCTGTTCCAATCTGACCGCACTCATTAAAGTAAACAAAGAGCTGGTCATTGACGGTAGCCTGTGCCAGCGAAATGTTAGGAACAGCGTTTTTTGAAGGGACATAATACTGAACGAGTTGCTTTTCATTGAGGTGAATGGTGTAGCTATAACCACCAATTCTTGAAAATGAAAACAGGGTAGCGCAAATCAATGCGAGCCCGAGTAGTTTGATCATGGTCTTTTTCATATTGATAAAATTTAAGTTGGCTTATAACTGGTTCAACGGCTAAACTAAGTGCCAGAATGAAGCCGATTCTCATTGTTTGACGTTCGGCATGATATTCGTGATGAAAACCACCGATCATGGATTTTTAGAAATTCGTGATGGTAAAATTTGTAACTTTCTACCCTTAAACACCTGACCGATGTCAACCAAAAAGATACTTCTCCTGGCTTATGTGGGTTCAATTATTGCACTCGCAGCTTGTTCTTCCGGAAAATCAGCTTTTGAGCATGGGAATTACTATGAAGCGGTAATCACTTCTGTGAATCGACTGCGCAAGAATGATGATCATAAGAAATCAATTGAAACGCTCCGTCAGGCCTACCCGATGGCCGTAACGTTTTATGAAGATCGTGCAAAAACCTCACTTGCATCCAACAACGAGTTCAAATGGACTGCAGTTGTAGAGTCGTACGCAACAATCAATGTGATGTATGATGAGATCAGACGTTGTCCAGGTGCATTGAAAGTAATACCAAATCCGGTAAACTATTATTCCAAACTGGAAGAAGCCAAGAAAAACGCTGCAGAAGAAAATTATGCAGCAGGTATTCTTGCACTTCAGGCAGGCACACGTGATAAAGCGAAAATAGCCTATGGCTTGTTTATTAAAGCCAATGGTTTTGTACCAGGGTATAAGGATGTTGTTAAGATGACTGAAACTGCACTATGGAATGCGACCGTGAAAGTTGTGATGGAGCCAATTCCTGTTGCGGCTGCAAATATCAAGGTAAGCGCAGATTTTTTTAATGATAAAGTATCAGAATATTTACACACAGCATCGATCAATCAATTTGTCAAGTTTTATACCCGCAAGGAAGCCCAAACATTAAAGCTTAATCCCGACCATGTTGTTAAAATCGAATTTGATGAGTTTACGGTTGGACAGGTATTCATGAATGAAAAGGAATACAAACTCGAGAAAGATAGCGTAGTGGCTGGGACATATGTATCGAACTCCGGAGCGAAAGCTACGAACCCACCATCGGGTGCGGGGGCAATTGTTGCAGGCGGGACAACGGGCGTTGTTGCAGGTAATCAAGGAAACACTGGCAACACACAAACGAATACTGGCAATACCCAAGCTAACACTGGCAACTCGCAGGCTAACACTGGCAACACACAGACTAATACAGGGAACACACAGGCTAACACTGGCAACACACAGACCAATACTGGCAACACACAGACTAATACAGGGAACACACAGGCTAACACTGGCAACACACAAACCAATACTGGCAACACACAGGCTAACACCGGGAACACCCAGACCAATACTGGAAACACCCAGGCTAATACAGGGAACACACAAGCTAACACCGGAAACACACAGGCCAATACTGGAAATACTCAGACTAATACAGGGAACACACAGGCTAACACAGGAAACACACAGGCCAATACTGGAAATACTCAAGCCAACACTGGAAACACACAGACTAATTCAGGAAACAGTGGCAATAGCGGAAATAGTAATTCTCAAAATAATTCTGGAGGCAATGCAGGCAACAGCGGAAACAACGCAGGCAGCAACACTCCGGAAGATACAACCAAGGTAACGATCTGTCACGTTCCTCCTGGCAACGCTGCTGCACGCCACACATTGGTAATTAACAGATCAGCCTTGAAAGGTCACCTCGGTCACGGAGATACAGAAGGAGCTTGTCCGGAAGATGCGAAACCAAAGGATGATAAGAAGCCAAACGATAATAAAGGTGGAAATAGTAAAAAACAGGGAAATACATCTGCAAGCACTCGCGGCCCCGTATTTTTTGCATCAGCAGATAATGATCCGATGAAATGGTTAGCGTACAGTGAAGCTGCTGAGACCGACACTACCAAAATTTATATGACGGTTAAGGCAACTTATTATTACTATAAGAAGACTACTACATCAAAAGGAATCCTCAGTTTCAAAATCATCGATGCCAAAACCAATGCCATCCTTTCGGTAGAAAAGATGCCGGGTGAATACGTCTGGGTATCGGAGTGGGCTACCTTCAATGGTGATGAACGGGCACTTTCTGCCGAACAATTGCGGATTACAAAACAAAAAGAACAGGCCCCGCCTCCGGCACAGGATCTTTTCATTGGATTTACCAAACCGATTTATGATCAGCTGGTGACGAAAATCCAGGCTTTCTATAAAGGATACTAATGCAGGACTAGCTTCGGATTTGAGAGGGATTAAATCCGAACTTGCGTTTAAAGGCAGCGGAAAAGTGGTTGGGATTTTTATATCCAACAACTCGTGCTACGTCTGTCACCAGGATATCCTGATCACGCAACATGTTGTGTGCATGTTCCATTTTCATTTCCTGGATGTATTCAAAGATGCTTTGACCGAAGAATTTTTTAAAAAGGGTCATCAGTTTGTTGGTGTTGACTCCGAATTGTTTAGCCAGCGTATCCAGGGTGTGCTCTTCCAGAAATGTTTTTCCCAGGTATTCCTTTAAACTTTGAACAAGATCTGTATCGCGCCTGGTCAGTGGCTGAGCGGTTGCTGGTTTGTCTTGTTGAAACAACGCGTGCAATTGTATCAACATGATTTGTACAATAGCTGACTCAATCATCCATTCACCGAGTCGTCCTTCCAGCGGGCAATTAAAAATAATTTGTAATGCGCGTTGCTGCACATGCGTAATGGCGGGTGAATGCTTTCCAAAAATGCGTTGATTATTAAATACCTTGTTCCTTAGCTCGTCTGACCAGCTCTCATTATCAGGGAGAAATTGTAAAAAGTGCTTTGGATCAACCGCGAAATGGATGATATGAAATGGCGTGTGCGCTGCAATCCGATGACGCATCTCATTCATCGGGTCAAATTTAAAATTCTGGGTTCCGCTATATGATTCAAGCAGAACTTTCCCGTGTTTTGAGTGCGAGCTTAATTCACCTTTTTGAAAAAGACAACTGCCCATCAAATCAATTCCCTCTGCGCTTGTATTGATTAATAATGCATCTCGCCCAAACTCGCCTTGTGATACCCGAATTGAAAAATTGGGCAAGTACATGTCTTGAAGCTGTACGTTCGCCACTTCTTTTTCAAACTTATTATTCTCATCAACGGGGGCATCAACGAGTTGGGCAAACGGAATCGTTGGGCAAGGCCTTGTGAGAATATTAGGCTTGTCTACAGTAATGTAATTGTACGCCTGATTCATAAGGGGGTCTTCTTATCAACATAGGCCTTTCACGGAAAACCATCCAATAGGTTTCAGAAGAGGTGTTAATTAAGGTTAATGGCAACCAACTGTTAGGTTGACTTCATAAAGTTGATTTCACGTAGTTCATTCTCTTTTTGGCGTAGTTTTTTTGAATGGTTGTTGCGTGTAACTGCACATAAACAACCTAAAAACAATGAAATTATCACAGTACAAATTCTTGATGGCTGCACTGGTTATCGTTGCTGTTTCATGCGGAGAACCCCCTAAAGAAACTCAGCAGATCCCTGAGCTTTCGCAGGAAGAATTAATTAAACGCGGATTGTATCTGACAACAATTGGTGCTTGCAACGATTGTCACTCACCAAAAGTAATGACACCGCACGGCCCGGAAATAGACTCTGACAGGTTATTATCAGGCCATCCGATGAATGAAGAAATCCCTGAAATCAGGGACAACAAAGACTGGATTTTATTTTCACCAGGCCTTACTGCATTCGTTGGTGAGTGGGGAGTATCTTACGCAGCTAACCTGACTCCTGACGATACCGGAACAGGAAACTGGACTTTCGAACAATTTAAAACAGCCATTCGAAAAGGAAAATACAAAGGAATGGAAGGGAGTCGTGATTTATTACCTCCTATGCCATGGGTCATGTATAAAAACTTTACCGATGAGGATTTGAAAGCAATATTCACATACCTCAGATCCATCAAGCCTGTTCACAATATTGTTCCGGCACCAATAGCGCCTGAGGATTTAGTGGCATCAAAATAAAACCAGGTAACAACCTTAAAACAATTATAGAATATGAAAAAAAGTATGCTTATGGCAATCGCATTAACAACAACCTTAAGCGCATTCAGCAATGATGAGAAAATAAAATCGGCTGATCACATGGCGCAGGAATTGATTAGCTCATTGAAGCAATCGTCATCAGTGGCATTCGTTGAATTACTTCCAACGCTGAGTGATTTTTATCTGATCATGGATGGAAACGCACATGTATACGGACCTCATTTGAAGGAAGCTAAAGAAGAATTTGCTTCCGTATACACGCAATCAATTATTCCGAATGCTAAGAAATCGTTTGAGTCATTGCTTGCTGATGGTAAGGAACACGGAATCAACTGGAAGAATGTAAACTTTTTGCGCCTGGAGGAGATACAAGGAAGCGCAGAAGGTTCAATAGCTTCATTTGATATTGTAGTTTCACTCGACAACAAAGCATTTAAGATAAGAGTAAAAAATGCACTGCAGGTTAACGGGCAGTGGAAGGTAAGTCAGTTTGTGAAGTTGATTTAAGTTTAAGTTTATGTTTGATTAAAGTCCCATCCTGACCGATGGGACTTTTTATAATAATCAGACCTGCCGCCCGCAATGACTACGACTTTTATTCTTTATTCCAAACTAAACATTAACTTCCTGAACGTCATCGCGGGTCGCCCGCATCCTCCCCAATGCTGCCCGCGATGAAATAGAAGGTTCTTACTTCCTTAAATGAAAATTGCATTAGTTTGTCTTTCGATTGGAGTATTTATGGCACTGGTAATAATCGCTGCCATCACAATTTTACGGGCGATTCGTGTTCTAAAAACGAGCCGGTAAAATCTGACTTACCAGTCGTCTCCGGTTTTCTTGTATTCGAGTTTGTCAGTGAAAGCCTTGTTGAGTAAACCAAGCATGTTTGGCTTGCACCAATCTTCAGCCATGATGGTGCCGCTGTTTTTGGTAGCGTAACGGGTGAGGTTATCTTTTTCGGTAACCATTTTATAGCCCAGGTTGGCGGTAAACTGGATTGCTTTAACAGTTACCCGATACTTTCCATCTTTCACACCAACGGTTACTTTTCCACTGTACTTTCCGGTCTGCATAGCGATGTTTGTATTTACCTGGGTGTATTGAAATTTCTTATAGTCAACAACAACATCGTTCATATCAAATTCAAGACCATCGCCTTTTGTTTGCAGGTTCGAAACGAAGGTCTGTTTCTTATAAAACTCTTCCAGTTTACTAATTGAAATGGAGTCGTTCGTAAATACTTTCTGGTAAATGATTTCCTGTTCTGATGTTTTAAAATCTCCGTAGGAAACAGCTTGCGCGAATCCAAGGTTCGCAACAGCAACCATAACAAGGGTGAGTATTTTTTTCATCTTTACGTTAGATTTATCATTGCAAATTAAGTCTTTATAATTATCCGTGAAAACGAAAGAATGCCCATCGTGTGCCATGCAGGTTGATGCAAAAAGCAATATTTGCCCAATCTGTTCATATGAATTTACGGATACAAACAATGGTTATCTGAAATGGATTGCAATTATTCTGGCGATTCTGTTCCTCTTATATCTCATTCTTTAGAACCCCGGCCCGCTTTATCGGTTAAGCTTCGTTTTACTCAGGTAAACCAACGATTGTAAATCCCTCATAACGATTTAAAATCCGCTTCATTATTATTTGCTACCGTTATTCTTTCTTTTTAACGAACATTTACTGCGGTTAACTTTTGTGCTATGAAAAGACCAGTACTCCACTCGACTGACTTTAATATTCTCTTAGTTGCGCTGCTCTACTATTTATCGGCCGAAATCGGCTTCCTTCTTTCCTTTAGTGATAATGCATTACTTCCTTTTTGGCCTCCTGCCGGAATTGCGCTGGCGCTTGTTGTTTTGTATGGACGCAACATGTGGCCGGGCATTGCCATTGGATCGCTGGTAATAGCTGTCAAAAATTTTTGGTTTGGATCAATCGATTCCATTCAGTTGCTCATGGCAATCAGTGTGATCATTACTGTCGGGAGAGTGATTGAATCATTAGCAGGTGAAATGTTGCTGAAGCGGCTTGTTAAGAAATCATATCCGTTCTCAACGACCATCAATGCTTTTCATTTTGTTTTTATTGCGCTGGCAATTTCCTGTATCAGTGCCGGCACCACTGCTGTTTCGTTGATCTGGGCAAACGTCATTACGGGCGATGCTCTTATCTCAACACTGTTTTTCCTGTGGTCAAGAAACGTTGTCGGAATTTTATTATTTACTCCACTCTTACTCTCGATACCAACCGTCCGCATCAGGGATTTGACATTTATAAAGGCTGGTGAAGTAGCGATTTTTGTCCTCTTCTTTGGTGGTACGCTCTTACTCTTTAATGTGGAAGGATTGCGAACTGTTTTACCGTACGCATTGCCATTCGTTGTAATTCCATTTTTACTGTGGCTGGCATTTCGTTTCGAAGGCATCACCTCCATTATCGGTTTCATCGGGGTTTCGTTAGTGGCCATCTACTACACCAGCCAGGCGAAAGGACCCTTTAACCTTTTTGACCTGAAAGGCGATTCAATTTTACTGCTGCAGGTTTACGTGGTGGTCGTTTCGGTTTCCACATTAGTGCTGGCCTCAGCTGTTCACGAACGGCAGCAGGCTCAGGCCGATCTGAAGAAATTCAATGAAAACCTGGAAGCAATGGTGACTGATCGAACGAAGATGCTGGAGGATGAAATTCAAAACAGAAAGAAAGCACAACAAACATTACAAATTACAAATGATGAGCTGCTGAAAAGAAATACCGAGCTCGATAATTTTGTTTACAGTGTATCACACGATTTACGTGCACCCATTTCATCCATTTTAGGATTGATCAACCTGGCAAAAAAGGACAAGGGTGAATCAGCAAAACAAGCTTACCTGGAAATGATGGAGAAGAGTGCCAAGCAACAAGATCATTTCATTAAAGAGATTCTTGATCAATCCAGAAATTCAAGATTAGAAGTGAAGCGCGAACCTGTGTTGTTTGAGCCATTGATTGAAGAAGCGTTCGAACAACTTGACTATTCAAACCTGAATGGAAACAGGCTCGAAAAATTCATTTCTGTTGATCAAAATGAACCGTTCTATTGCGATAAATGGAGATTAAAAGTGATTCTGAATAACGTCATCTCTAACTCTATTCGCTACAAAAACGGTAGTGACCCAATCATAAAGGTAAATGCGCGCGTAAACAGGCATTTATTAAACCTGAGTATAGCGGACAACGGCAAGGGAATCAGTAAAGAGCACATGTCGAACCTGGGTAAGATGTTTTACCGTGCTACTGACGAGGGTGCAGGGTCTGGTCTGGGACTTTATATAGTAAAAGAAACGATACATAAATTACAAGGTTCCCTTGCGATCGAATCTGAAGAAGGACATGGTACAACCGTGACCTTTGAGATACCAGAGGTTGTATGCTAGGACTTACATTCTAATCGTAAAAACTAATCAGACTTCCCACAGTTAATCAGGATATATTATTTCAGCAACATCGTATTTTACTTGCAGTACTCAGGATTTATTGAATAATTGCTAAGGTAGATCGTGCACTAAACACCTATGCGAGATTTCTTTCAGCGGGTACTACAAACTATCAAGCATTGGTATGCTCAAACGTTGCTTTGGTTTAATCCTCACTGGCAACGCTACCTGAAGCCCTGGTATGAAAAAATAAAACTCTATTTTAAAACACATCGAAGGGCAAGGATAACTGCATACATTGCCGGACCGCCCTTTGCCATTTTCATTTTTCTGCTTTTTGTTGTTTTGTTTGAGACACCCTGGAATCGTGAGTTGCGAAGAGTGCGCAACCAGGTAGCATCAGAAATATACAGTGCTGATAGCGTTCTGTTAGGCCGTTATTATATCCAGGATCGGACCGAAGTGGAATTTAAGGACATTGCGCAATCGGTAAAAGATGCCCTGATCGCAACGGAAGATGCCCGTTTTTATCAGCACGAGGGTGTCGATTACAGAAGTCTCGGTCGCGTTATCGTAAAATCGATTATTCAACAGGATGAATCTGCCGGAGGAGGGAGCACACTCACACAACAACTCTCCAAGAACCTTTATCCGCGAAAGCGTTATTGGTTTTTTTCGATGCTGATTAACAAGATGCGTGAGGTCAGGACTGCGCTTAAGTTGGAAGATATCTATACGAAAGATGAATTGCTTACGCTTTATTTAAACACGGTTCCATTTGCCGATAATGTTTTTGGAATTGAAGCTGCAGCTAATCGTTTTTATTCTGTAAAAGCTAAAGACCTAACGATAAATCAGGCAGCAGTGTTAGTTGGGATGCTGAAGGCTACCTATAGTTATAATCCGAGATTATTCCCAGACCGTGCCCTGAAAAGACGAAACATCGTGCTGCGTCAGATGGTGAAGTACAATTATCTGGATAGTGCACGAGCAGATTCATTGTCGCGGTATCCGATTGAACTTGAATACAATAAAATATCACATCACCAGGGACTCGCGCCTTACTTTAGGGAATACCTGAAAGCTGAGCTGTTAGAATGGTGCCTGAAAAACGAAGACGAGAATGGAGAGAATTATAATTTATACACCAGTGGATTGAAAATATATACGACTATCGACTCCAAATTGCAATTGTATGCAGAGAATGCGGTTAAAGAGGAGATGACCGAAATTCAAAAAACATTTTTCAATCACTGGGGAAAAGAAAAGCCCTGGAAGGGAAAAGAAGTTGTGCTTGAGCAGGCCATTCATCGATCACCGCGTTATCTCAAATTGAAGGAGCAGGGTTTGTCGGAAGAAGATATTATGAAAGAACTCCAGAAGCCAATCCCCATGACTTTGTTTACATGGCAGGGAGTTCAGGAAGCAGTGGTTAGTCCGGTCGACTCAATCATTCATCACCTTCAGTATTTGAATGCTGGTTTCCTGGCGATGGAACCATCAAGTGGTGCAGTGAAAGCATGGGTTGGCGGGATCGATCACGACTTTTATCAATTCGATCATGTTAACACCAATACGAAAAGACAAGTGGGCTCCATTTTTAAACCCATTGTTTTCGCGATGGCGTTGGAGAAAGGCGTTTCACCTTGTAGTTTAATTTCGGCATCACGACCTACGTACATTGATAAAGAAGGAGTGGAGTGGACTCCCCGTAATACGCAAATTGATTATGAAGTAGAATATACGATGCGAGGTGCACTGGCTTATTCAGTCAATACTGTTTCGGCAAAGTTGATTCAGGAGGCTGGTGTAAACAACACGATCGAGCTGGCAAGAAAAATGGGTGTTACCAGTGAAATGCCTGATGTTCCTTCCATCGCCCTTGGTGCGTCATCGGTTTCCCTCATGGAGATGACAACCGTGTTTTCCTGTTTTGCAAATCATGGTGTATCGGTAGCACCTTTTTACATCAGCTCGATCCATGACAATGATGGAAAGCGCTATGATAATTTCAAATCTGTCGAAGCAAACAAACGCGTATTTTCTGAAGAGACTTCTGAGCTGATGATCTCCTTGCTGAAGAGCGTGGTGAATGAAGGCACCGCAGCACGACTTCGATACATGTATGGCATCCATAATGATGTTGCCGGAAAGACAGGAACTACCCAGTCGAATGCCGATGGATGGTTTATGGCCATGACGCCTAAACTGGTAATTGGTACGTGGGTTGGTGCTGATGATCCGAGGATTCGTTTTAGAAGTACGCATTTAGGTCAGGGTTCCAGTACAGCATTGCCGATAACGGCTGCATTTTTGAAACAAGTAAACAATGACGAGTCATTTGAATCTATTTCCGAAGCAAAATTCCCGACTCTCAATCGCGAATATCAGGGTAAGTTAGACTGCGACTTGTATGAATTGAATGATGACTTAATTGCAGAAATCCAGCAATCGATACTCAAACGTGACTCCATTATTTTGGCAGATACATCCATGACACCACCACCTGAAACTTTCCTGCAGACGATCTATAAACGCAAGTTGAAGATTAAAGCAGCTCAGGAGCGTAGAGATTCTATTGCGAATGCATTAGAAATCCTGGAAGGAGGGTAATATTTATTTCAGGAAGATGGAAGTAATATCATCTTCTATTCTTCTGGGCTTTGTTGTTTGAGCATCTAATAAGCACCATGTGGTTTTTGCTTCTGCGACCAGTTTACCGGAATTGGATTGATAGAATTTTACATTGCGAATTGAGCGAGCGCCTTCGCACGAGCTAACCCACGTTCGTGCCACTAAGGTGTCTCCGGGAAATGCCGGGTTCTTATAATCGATTTCGTGCCGAAGCACTACCCACGAATATTTCTGCCTCATTTCACGTGAAGCAATTTTGTCCCAGTGCGCTGCAGCCACATCCT
>DASTYM010000281.1:0-4335 GCA_035764995.1 Cyclobacteriaceae bacterium
AATGAATCAAAGCCTCTTTTTGCGATTATAACTTTCTCACCTTCACTGGAAATAAATTTCCGCTTCCAGTCCTCCAATTGTACATGAAGCAATTCCAGGTCGCCCTGAAGTTTTTCAATTCCAGTGTGAAGTGTAGTTTCCAGCGAAGGGTTCAGTTCTTTTAATTTCGGGATGATTTGATGTCGGATAAAATTTCGTTGATAATCGTCAGTCAGGTTCGACTGATCCTCTCTCCATTGAATCCCCTTCTCAGCCGCATGCTTTTCTACCTGAGCACGAGTGGCAAATAAGAGCGGCCTGATAATCTTTCTGTTCTTTACAGGAATACCCGCCAGTCCTTCAACCGAAGAGCCTTTAATCCAATTCAACACGATTGTTTCCATCGTATCATCAAAGTGATGACCGGTTCCTAAAAGATTATACTGATTCTCCTCCAGTAAATGATCGAACCATGAATACCGCAATTCACGTGCGGCCATTTGGATGGATAGATTATTTTCCCACGCATAAGCCTGGGTGTCGAAACGCTTTATAAAAAAAGGAACTCCCATTTGCAGACACAGCTGTCGAACAAAGTTCTCATCACCATCTGACTCCGTTCCTCTCAATTGAAAGTTACAATGCGCGACACCAATCGAGAACCCGGTCTCCCTGAAAAGATGAAGCATGACAACAGAATCCAGACCACCACTCACAGCCAGCAAAATTCTTTCACCACGGTGGCAGAGTGAATGTTTTTGAATATGGTTCAGAAATTGCTCCTGCATTGATCAAAGATACTACGCATGTTAAAGAGTTTGGTAGTACTCCGTAAGTTTTTGGTTAATTTTGGGCCTTCTATGCGTCAGGCGACTCTTATACTTTTCTTGTTGATCCTTGCTTTTGCTTCTGCTCAAGCGCAAAAAAAAGTGCAATTACAAAAGGGGGCCGGGAAATTGATCGGTGGCGTCAGGAACGGAGAGCGTATTGAGCGCGTAATTGATAATGTGGTTTTTGTACAGAATACAACTACAATCTATTGTGATTCCGCCTGGTTTTATCGGTCCAAAAACATGGTAGAAGCTTTCGGCCGGGTCCGTATTGTTGAAGGGGATTCAGTCACCATCACCGCATCACACTTAGAGTACGATGGAAATAAGAAGCAGGCCAAGCTTCGGCATAACGTTGTTTTCACCAAACTGGCAACGGCTACGTTGTACACCGACTTTCTTGATTATGACAGAATTGCCAACAGGGCCTATTATTATAATGGTGGTCGACTTGTCGATAGCATTAATACCCTTGTTAGCCGGAAAGGATACTATATGGTTCCTTCAAACCTGGCAGCCTTTAAAAAGGATGTAAAGGTTTCGAATCCTGATTATACCATGACGGCCGATAGTCTCCAGTATAATTCAAAAAGTAAGGTGATTTATTTTGTATCGGAAACAACCGTTAACAATAACGACAGCAGCTCGTTTGTTTATAAATCGGGTCGATATAATACGGTTACCCGAACATCGGATCTCAAAGAAGGTCTAGCACAATCGCAGCGATACGAGTTAAAAGGAAAAACGTACGACCTGGACGACACTCGTAAAATGTACAAAGTCAGAGGTGATGTGGTGATGACATACAAAGATGAGAACCTGAAAATTTACGGTCAGTCAGCCGATTACTTTCGCAGTAAAAACATCGCAAAGGTTTATGACAACGCTTATGTTACCAAAGTAACAGACGAGGGTGACACCCTTTTCATGACTGCTGATACACTCGTATCCATTGATGATGTAGATCCTGCCAAAAGACGGTTGCTTGCTTACCACAACGTAAAGATTTTCAAACGCGATTTGCAGGGCATTGCCGATTCGCTGGAATATCGATCGGCCGACTCAACAATATATTTCTATAAGAACCCTGTTTTGTGGCAGGAAGAAAACCAAATGACGGCTGACTCGATCAATGTTCAGATCGAAAATAATACTATCAGCAAAATATTTCTGGTCGCTAATGCTTTTGTGATTTCTAAAGATACCTTGATGAACTATAACCAGATCAAAGGCAGAAAAATGACCGCGGAATTTGGCAACAGTGAATTAAAAAGAGTTTATGTTCAAGGCAACGGGGAGAGTCTTTACTTCGCGCTAGATGAAAAAACCGGGGATCTTACAGGCATGAACAGGATTATTTGCAGCAGTATGGTGATTCGGTTCCTCCAAAGCAAAGTCAACAATCTTAGCTTTTATGTGAAACCGGAGGCCAACTTTATCCCACCCCAGGAACTAAAAGAAGACGATACTAAATTGAATGGTTTCGTCTGGAAAGCCCCTCTACGACCTTCAAAAAAGGATGTTGTGAAAATCCCAAATGCCGCTGCAGAGCCACGCAAACGCTCGAGCCTTTAACTTATTGTTACGACAGCGTAAATTCTTCGTCTTTCACTATGAGATGGCATAAAAATCCATTAAATTTTGTAAAAACTGGTCGGAGTCATGCGTGTATATCTGCTGATAGGATGTCTTCTGGTAAGCGGGGTTTTGAGCGCTCAGAACTTTGAACTATCCGGTTTACAAGACTCCTACAGAGGCTCCATAGGAGATCTTATTCGCGCTCCTCTCCTGTTAAAAAACACTTCTGATAAGCCCCTAACGCTCATAATCCGCAAGGTTGAAACCCAAATCGGAAGTACTCAAAAGAATTACTTCTGTATCGATAATAACTGCCTTGATCAACGAACAGATGACTATATTGTTAAGGTTGAACCAGGTCAAACTTTACAAAATCTTTCGATCGGACTGGAAGCGGGGCTGGTAGAAGGGTTTAGTGCGGTTAAGTATGTTGTCTTTAACAAATCCAATCTTAGCGAAAGCAGACAATTCGAGATTAACTTCATCGTTGAAGGACGGGCAGAAAAAAGCAGTATCTATTCCTCAAGGTTCATAACCATTCACGATGTTTATCCCAATCCGGTAACCGATCGTGCCAGCATTGATTATCAGCTTCATAACGATGAGGTAAAGACCAAAATCGTTATCCACAACATTTTAGGTAATGCCTTAACCGAATATGAACTCCCCTTCTCAGAAACAAAAGTCAAAATTTCTGCCGATCAGCTAAGTGCAGGAATCTATTTCTACACCCTATACATCGACAATGAAGGTGTGATGACACGCAAACTTATTGTGAAAAAATAAGGCCTGCCTGACCATAATCCGGTCAAATAATCCGTTTTACACTTCAATTGTCTTGTGCTATATTTGCGGGCTTATGCAGAGAGTAAGGTTACTATTAGTTTATGTTCTGGTCCTCGTAATGGGGGCTTCCTGCAGTAAATTCAGGAGAATTGAGAAAAACCCTGACTGGAGGGTGAAATATGAGGCCGGTCTGAACTACTATGCCAAAAAGGATTACTACAGAGCTTCCATCCTGTTTGACCAGATTTTACCCATTGTAAGGGGTTTGCCAGAAGCAGAAAAAGTTCAGTTTTACCTGGCCTATTGCCAGTATAATCAAAGACTGTTCTTGCTGGCTTCCGAACAGTTTAAATCGTTCTATGAAGTCTACGGACGTGGTACATTATCAGAAGAAGCCCGATACATGTATGCATATTCGCTGTACAAATCATCACCGGGATCCAACTTAGACCAGTCGGGAAGCATTGAAGCAATGACCTCCATGCAGGAATTCCTGAATCGCTACCCCAATAGTAAGTTTAAGGATCAGGCGATTGAGGTAATCCTGACAACGCAGACAAAGCTGGAAAAGAAGGGCTTTGACAATGCTCAGCAATACGTAAAAATGAGGCAGTATAAGGCTGCGATTGTAGCGCTGACGAGCTTTAAAGACAATTTCCCTGATTCTAAATACCTGGAAGAGGCTAACTTCCTGATTTTGCGCTCACAATTCGAGCTGGCAGAACAAAGTATTTACTCGAAACAAAAAGATCGCTACAAAGAAGTGGTAGATAACTACAAAACTTTTATTGATCGGTATCCGGATAGTAAGTTTTTAAAGGATGCCGAAAAATTATATATCCAAAGCAATTCTAAATTATCATCGTTAAAGTCTTCAAATTCATAATACTATGGCTATTCAATCATCTATTATTCCCCGCGACATCGATAAGGTAGCAGCTCCAACAGGAAACCTCTACGAGTCAGTTGTGGTTATTTCAAAGCGCGCCAAGCAAATCGCATCCAACATTAAAGAGGAGCTCAACAATAAATTAGCGGAGTTTGCTACTACTGTTGACAACCTTGAAGAAGTGTTTGAAAACCGCGAACAGATCGAGATCTCCAAATTCTACGAGCGTCTGCCCAAGCCGACTACCACCGCCACCGAAGAATTCCTCGAAGG
>DASTYM010000282.1:0-5653 GCA_035764995.1 Cyclobacteriaceae bacterium
AGTTTACGATGTTCACACCGGAGTGGGCGAACATGATTAAGAATAGTAAGTTTAAAGATATGCCTGGTTTCGGTAAAGCTAAGAAAGGACACATTGCCTTTCAGGATCACGGTAATCAGGTTTGGTTTAGAAATATTAAGATTAAAGAATTATGATGCGAAAAATAAAATTTGAATTGTTTCTGTTAGTTGTGCTTGGCCTGGCTTCGTGTAACGCTCCAAAAGAAAAACCTGAAGAAGTTAAATCACCAAACGCTGGCTTTAATGCCGTGTTGCTCGCTGTAAATGGTACATCTGTTAAAGGCGGAAGCGCTGATTCGGTTGAACGGTTGGATAAAAGATTTAGCAACATTAACCTCACAGGAGCTGAGTCAATCTGGCCAGAACATCAGCAATATTTACTTCATGCAATGGGTAATATTGATTTCGCTGTGGAAGGAGATTATACATTCCGCCTGGCAAGCAGCGGTAAAATAATCATGCGCCTCAACAACGTTGATCTCTTTAACATCGGATCTCCCAAGGATACAATTTCTGCTGTCAGCCGTTTTGTTGAAAAAGGAAAGAACATTTTCGAGGTTGAATATTTCGATGGAGGACTGGCACCCAAGATTGTGTTGGAGTGGTCGAAAGACGGACAGAATTTTGAAGTCATTCCTGATAGCGCATTTAGTATAGTTGACCAGGAAGTGGCTCAGGTCTCAACAGTAACTGAGGAAGGTGTTAATGAAAGTGATTTAAATAAATTATCAGACCAGGAGAAGGCTGGAGGTTGGAAATTATTGTTTGATGGTAAAACAACCAAAGGATGGCACCGGTATAATTCTCCGGGACAAATTGGAAGTAAATGGAAAGTTGAAAATGGCACCTTAACTTTTGAGGGAAGAGATAAGTTTACTTATATGCTTGAAGGTCGAATGGTCGAAATGGGAGGCGCTGATGCAAAGACGGATGGAGGAATTGATATTGTAACCGATCAAACCTTTGGTGATTTTGATTTGAAGCTCGAATGGAAAATTTCGAAAGGTGGCAATAGTGGCATTTTTTATACCGTGAAGGAAGATCCACAATACGATGAAGCCTGGAAAACAAGTCCGGAGATGCAGGTACTTGACAACGCTGTTCATAAGGATGGTCTGATCTACAAACACAGGGCAGGAGATCTATATGATCTTATTGCTTGTAACCCTGTAACAGTAAAGCCGCAAGGTGAATGGAACCAGGTTGAGATCATCAAAGAGAAAGGAAAAGTACAGCATTGGTTGAACGGCCAGAAAGTGGTAGAGTTTGATATTAACTCGCCTGATTGGTCAAAGATGATCAAGAACAGCAAGTTCTCAGCGCTGAAAGATTTTGCTACCACTAAAACCAATAAGATTGGTCTTCAGGATCATGGCAACAGAGTTTATTTCAGAAATATTAAGATTAAAGAATTGAAATAGTCAGATAGATTTATGAAAAGAAGAGAATTTATTCAATACTCATCATTGGCAGTCGGTGGGATGTTACTTCCCTCATTGATCAGCAGTTGTGTTCCGGGAGAAAAAAAGAACAGTATCGGTTTGCAATTATATTCACTCAGAGATCAGTTACGGAGAGAAAACGGGCCCGACTTTGAAAAGAGTGAAATTGTAAAAGTGATTGAAGCTGTAGCGAAAGCCGGGTACGATAAACTGGAATGCTTCGGGTATAAAAATGAAAGCATCTTTGGTATCCCTTACAAAGAGTTCAATACTGTCGTGAAAGATCTCGGCATGCGCATTACCAGTGGGCATTACTCAACCGGTTATAATTCAACCGACAAAGGTAACTTGAGAAATGATTGGGAACGCGCGGTGGCCGATGCTAAAGAAGTAGGGCAGGAATATGTAGTAATTCCATCCCTGGACGAAGGTGAGCGCAAAACCATTGATGATTACAAAAAGATTTGTGAACTCTTGAACAAAGGTGCAGAAGTTTGTAAAGAATATGGCGTTCGGATGGGTTACCATAACCATGATACTGAATTTAAAAAACTTGAAGATCAAATTCCATACGATGTGATGTTGGCAGAGCTCGATCCGAAACTGGTGGCCATGGAGTTGGATATCTATTGGATTGTTTATGCGGGGTATAACCCGATTGACTATTTCTCGAAGTATCCGTCACGTTTTGAATTGTGGCACGTAAAAGACATGGAGAAAAACAACCGGGATACAAACGCGAATGTTGGAACTGGCTCTATCGATTTCGCTGGATTGATCAAGCATGCCGAACACGCAGGGCTGAAGCATTATTTCATTGAGCAGGAAGATTATCCTGTATCACCACTCGAGAGTATCAAGGTTAGTTTTGATAATTTTAACAAGATACTTTCATAAGCAGCTATCGGATTTTGTGCGAGGTCTAATTTTTTTACTGTTGTCTTTCTTAGGCACAAATTTACTTGCGCAGGATTTATCGCAACAAGTGGGCGGTCGTGTGGAAGATAAATTCCATGCACCGCTTTCAGGTGCAGGAATTGCACTGGTAAAGGATTCTGAGAGAATTACGACAGTCTCTGACGCTGATGGTAACTTTGTTATTGAGAATGTTCAACCGGGTCGCTACGCACTTAAAGTGTCCTTCACGGGGTATCAATTTTGGGAAAAGGAGGTCCTTGTGATTTCATCGCGACCTCTTTTTATTTCTGTTTTACTTGAGGAGCTTCCAAGTGTGTTAGGTGAGGTAGAGATTTCTGCCAGCACCATGAATGAACAGCCCGGTGAGCAAATCGTGAGTATAGAAAAGACCGTTCGTGTTCCGGCTAATTTTTTTGACCCTGCCCGTGTCATTACCTCATACCCGGGTGTAATGACAGCCAATGATCAGAACAACACGATCATCGTTCGTGGTAATTCTCCATCAGGTTTGTTATGGAGGATTAATGGCCTCGATGTTGTGAATCCGAATCACCTGGCCAATGCCGGAACGTTTTCGGATAAACCTGCTGCGTATGGAGGTGGAGTAAACATCATCAGTGCGCAGTTAATGGACCACACTAATTTTTATGCTGGCTCTCTGCCAAGCCGGTATGGTAATGCATTGTCTGGCGTTGTAGACATGAATTTACGGGCTGGTGACAAGCAGCAAGACCACTACACATTGCAGGCAAGTTTAATCGGGCTGGATTTTGCTGCAGAAGGTCCGTTAGGGAAAAAGAAAAACACTTCCTTTTTAGTGAACTATCGCTCGTCAACCATTGCGATACTTTCAGCACTTGGTGCAAAGTTTGGCGATGAAGATATTAATTTTCAGGATTTGACCTTCTCTGTTGATTCTGACCTGTCCAGAGGAAAGAAGCTATCTGTATTTGGTTTTTATGGTTTTAGCAAAAATGATTTCGAACACAAAGATGCAACGAAGTGGGAAATCGATAAAGATCAATATGATATAGGATATGAATCGAAGAATTTTGGAACTGGGATTACGTTCAGTCAGTCGATCAGGAAAATTAATCTTTATGCAGGTGTGGCGGTTTCGGGAAATGAGCAAACACGCGATCAGTTGGCCTCCCCGGAAATTAACAAAGGTGAGCTCGGGGTAGTTCATGTCGATCAATTCGATGCACGAGAACTTTTGATCTCGGCATTCGGCCGGGTTGAAGCGAGTATCAACTCATCGTTGTTTGAGGCTGGTGCAATGGTTAATTATATGGACGATGAGTTGTCGCAAAATACCCAGGTTGATAATGCGCTTGCAGAAAACAAAGCTGGCTCGGTTGAAGGCACTTTGATTCAGCCTTACGCACAATGGAGAATTTTTCTTTCAGATAAATGGATTGCGCAAACGGCCTTACGTTACATGTATTTCACGTTTAATAAGAGCGGCTCGCTTGAACCACGTATTTCGTTAGAGTATTTTCCAACATCACAGAGTAGTTTGAAATTTTCTTACAACCTCATCAGTCAGTTACAACAAGCAGGTACATATCTCAATAGTAATAAGGAATTGGAGATGGGTAAATCACACAGGGTGGATGTAAGCTACAAGATAAGCACCCATGAAGGGTATCAATTCACCACTTCGCTTTATTATCAAAAGTTATTTGATATACCGATAGAAAGAATGTCATCGTCCTATTCATTACTTAATTCAATAGAAGCATTTGCATTGCCTGATTTGATTTCAGAAGGTACAGGAGATAATTATGGTGTTGAGGTATTAGCGGAAAAGACCTTTGTTAATCAATCCTATTTTATTCTCGGGAGCTCGTGGTATAAATCTTCATACAAAGGCTCTGACGAAATCAAGAGAGACACACGGTTTGATGGGAGTTATATGGTTAACTTAACTTATGGAAAGGAGTGGAGCAATCTTAAAAAAGAGTCACAAAGAACATTTGGTGTAAGCTCGCGCTTACTTTACCTCGGAGGCTTAAGAGAATCGCCCATTATTCCAGATCAAAATTCGGCATACACCCAATATGATGAGTCAAAAGCCTTTGAAAATAAACTCGGTGATTATTTTCGATTGGATTTACGTTTGAACTGGCGTAAGAATAAGGAAGGATACACCCGAACAATCGCTATTGATATTCAAAATGTACTGAACAGCCAGAATGTAGCGTATCATTATTACGATCATATCAAAGGTAAGGTCAATACACAGTATCAGTTAGGTATCATTCCAATATTGGTCTATCGAATAGAATTTTAAGATTATGAAGTTTCTGCACGCCATTCTCGCGCTTATGTTCCTGGCATTTGCCGCGTTACAATTGAACGATCCTGATCCGATTTTGTGGATTGCAATTTATGGTGCGATGGCCGTGGTGTGTGTAATGGCCATCTTTAATAAGTTTAATTTGATACTACTTTCAATCCTGGAGTTATCCTACATCGTGTATTGCTTTTTCCTGTGGCCGGGTGTTTCTGAGTGGCTGGCACAGGATGATAAAAGCGTACTTTTTGATGATGTGATGAAGATGGAGTATCCATATATAGAGGAGTCAAGGGAGTTCCTGGGTCTCGTCATTTGCCTGATCGTTTTGGCCTTCTATGCCTTTCTGGCTTTCCGCAAAAAAGCCTCCTAAACGCAATCGTTTGCAATAAATTTGTAGTTTCCAGTGGCTCAACTTACGGGGCATTCCTTATCTTTAAAGATGATGAGAATGACATTCATTGCCCTGTGTATTCTGCTAATCGGATGCACCCCGCAAAAAGAAAAAATACCCCCGGTCCCAGGCATGCAAGCAACTTCTGAAAAGGTGATTATTTATCAACTGATGACCCGGTTGTTCGGAAATCAGAAGACGGTCAATAAACAATACGGTACACTCGAAGAAAATGGCGTTGGAAAATTCAACGACATCAATGATGCTGCACTAAAATCATTGAAAGAATTAGGGATTACCCATGTTTGGTATACGGGTGTGTTAGAGCATGCGCTTCTTACAGACTACACCCAATTCGGAATTCCACTCGATGATGCCGATGTAGTAAAAGGAAGGGCGGGCTCTCCTTACTCGATCAAAGATTATTATGATGTCAATCCAGATCTGGCTGTAAGTGTTCCCAACAGAATGAAAGAATTCGAGGCGTTGATTGCCCGTACACACGCCAATAATTTAAAAGTGTTAATCGATTTTGTTCCCAACCACGTAGCTCGAGCCTATAAATCTGATGCGAAACCGA
>DASTYM010000283.1:0-3324 GCA_035764995.1 Cyclobacteriaceae bacterium
TTGGGATCATGTACTTAAAGACATCTCTTTAGGGTGCTATTCCCCTAAAGAGATGCAAGTAAACCAGCACAAACTGACTGGTCAGTCAAAGTGTATACTTTTCACTACTGATCATTTATAGCGATTTCAAATATTCAGTAAGATCATTCTGCTCGGAATCGCTTAAGTTGAGACTCCTCTCTTCATTGTACATTGACACGACATCGCTAAGGGTTGATGCCGATCCATCGTGAAAATAGGGAGGGTGTTGCCAAATACCCTTCAGAGGTGTAACTCTCCATTGTTTCGTAGCGGATCGTTTGACGTAGTCCTTATCTACTGCAACAGATGCGCTTTGGGGATGTAACTTGCCACCGTCAATCACGTCAGTAAATACAGGCCCCGAATGACAAGTTGCACACTGTGCTTTTCCTGAGAAAAGCCTTTTGCCTCTCGCAGCCGCAGCAACATCAAAAGAACCCGCTGGGGGAGTTGGAGCTGAAAGAGAATATTGATACGCCTGCAAGGCAGGAAGTTTCTCAGTGACTAAATCATCATTTTCTCTGTAATCAACTTCCCAATTGATCCGTGCATCAGCAAAATAGCCGTGGCCATGCATTTGGGTGACCGCGACATACCTGTTCCAATAGGCAACAGGCCCGACAGGTTCATGTTCTACATCTCCATCGCCGGTAAAGATCGCTTTGGGAAGTCCGTACAAACCAAACGCCGGCGGAATAACAACGGGGTTATTCAAACCGTCATGGTTGAATCTTGGGTCGTATAAGCCAGGGCCCCACGAAGCGTACACATCTTTAGTCGCCTGGTCTAACGCAGGAGACAACGAGACAATCAAACCGGGATTGAGGTCTCTGTTTGGCCAGCCATCCAGGCGACTCCCTATGCCGGAAGCAAAGGAGTTGTCGACGGTTGAATGACAGAGCGCGCAGGTAATTCCAACTCTATCCAACTTCAAAGTACCATCCGGATTTTGACTGACTTGACCTTGTACTCCAACAACCGCATTAAGTTGCAACAGGCCAAGCGTGGTTTGCGGGTCATCTAAATTGACCTCTCCATTTTGAATAGCAGTAACAACGGAAGCGGGTAAAGCTTCAGCATCTACCTTCAAACCTACAGCGAGTGCAGTGTTGGGGCTCACGGCGGATGCTATAACCTCATTCATGCGTAGCACATCTGTCCAGAAGGTTTCATCACCGAACGTCTCATACCGAAAAATGTGTTTACCCTCTTCGACTAACTGGGCATCCAATGGCGGTAGCTTTAACGTTCCTTCACCGGGAGGTAAGTAGCCAATGTCATCGTCATTATTGCAACTTGAAAGGCTAAGCGTAACCACTGTGGCCAATAGCCACATAGAAATTATAAAATTGTTTTTCATAATTTTTAGTTGTTTTGAATTAATAATATTTCCCTGATGCCGCCAATTCGCGTTGGCATGCCTACGGCGTGTTTAAATTTGTTACGGTCGACAAAGTGCTTTGCACGTTGCTGATGGAGGTCATTGGTAAAAGACCTCACTAATAAGTTTTAAGTGCTTACTGGTTTGTATTGTTTGCGGCGCGGATCAACACTACTTTCGGTTAGAGCATGATCAATGAAAAACGTTACAAAAAAATTATTATTTATTGTGCCGGACGTCGCGCGCGCAGAATTCGGCATCTATTGGGATTTGTCTTGACTGACTGTGGAGTAAGTGCGACTCCTGGGAGTGATTGTGCACACAACATGATGCGTGCACGCTCGTCGTGGGTCGTGTTGATAAACGAACTGTAGGATAAGCAGATCTCAATGCCAATAAAATGGAGTCGCTTGCCTTGGCGGAGTAGGGCGCAAAGGTCGGATCGTAATTCAGGGATTTATGCCATTCATCGAACAGACCTGTGAGTTCTTTGCGTGATAACCGATTTCCTGCCACGGAGGCCTGCGAGGCTAATGAGAAGTAATGGTGTCGTGCCGACCATTCGAAAAACTTCCTTTCATATTTTTTGACAATGCTTTTCACTTTCGGTATTTCCGCTAACCGTCTCTGGACTGTAGCATCGATGAGCATCGAGATTGAATCAACGTTGTAATACTTGATCTGATCCATCCGGGCAACATCATCGGCGACATTTTGCGGAACAGACAAATCGAAAATGAATTTAACACGTGACGCGATCAGATGTCCTGTGTTAACCAAGGGCTTACCGGCATTCGTTGCTACAATCATCGCGTCCGCGGTTTTGAGCTCATGATGCAAATGTTCCAACGGCGCGGCTTCGATATTAAACATAGACGCAACTCGTTTCAGTTTCTCCGCATCACGGTTGATGAGAGTAGCCTTAACGTGGGGCATTAGTTTCTTCAGATATCCAACAGCCTGTTGGCCTGTGCTGCCAGCGCCGAGAACCACGATTTTTTGAATAGACTTCTGTTTCGAGAGTTGTTTGACCGTGGCGTAGATTGACGATACGGTCCCATTCGAGAACGAAGTGTTCGCCTTTACTTCTTTCGAAGCCTGCAGGGCAAGATTGTAAAGTCTTTCCAGGTAGCCATTGGTACGCTGATGTTCTTTGGCCAATTGAAAGGCAAACTTGATCTGTGAGATGATTTCATAATCACCAGGGATTTGCGAATCCATGCCACTCGCCACGTAAAGAAAATGGCTTATGGCTTCGTTGCCTTCTTTTACGTACATGTAACGGTTCACTTCCTGCGGTGATGCATTTGCGTGGTGCTGAAAGAGTGAGAGTAGTACATACCTGCACGGAGCGAAACCATAAATTTCAGTTCGATTGCAAGTGGACAAAATGAAATAGTGCTGAAAGCAATCCGCGTGTGGGGCAGCATAAATAGAAGAACATTGTGCGGGTGCAAATGCAAACTTGCTTCGAAGCCGTAGATCGGTCTTCTTAAAACTTATACCGGCTACAAAAAAGATTTGAGGATGTGTCATTATTCCTCTTTTGGTGTTTGTCAGATATTAGAGCATGACAGTGATAAAAGGTTACAATTATTTTTGAGGAATCTTCTGTAACCATCCGGGGCAGTAATAATCTAAGATTGAAGTCAGGCTGTTCGCGCCAAGAGCTTCAGCGGCTATTGGATTTTCGTGTGAGCACAAGATCTTTCCACTTCTTTCGGATAGTTTCCATCGGGCTTCAAGCATTTTACGGTGTTCAAGTTGCCTATTGAGCGTACGTCCTCCAACGTCTTTCGCGCCTGCAAAAGTTCTTCTTTTGTTCTATCGCACCGCTGCCGTCCGGATACCTTTGCTGGCGGCGTGTAAAAAGTTTTTACAAATCTGGATAGTACTAAATTGTTTAACCGCTTATTCGGTGT
>DASTYM010000284.1:0-2928 GCA_035764995.1 Cyclobacteriaceae bacterium
CTCCCCCTATGTTCAATGTGATCGCGACTGATGATTTTCTTTTCCGCGGCCAATTTGGTGTCATCGAATCGTGGTTTAAAGCGGGCCGGCCAGTCGAGTTTCACCTTTACCAGACCGGTGGCCACGGGTTCGGCCTTGGGAATCCGGATCGAACGAGCAATCGATGGTTTGAAGCCTTTGTGCACTGGCTCGAGGTTAACGATTTTCTCGCTGCCAAGCCCGGCAAGTAATTGCGCCTGCACCCAATACTTAGAAGCGATAGCCAACTCCAAGTGAGAGTGTAGGCTGAACAATCGGATTACGGTCCTCCCAAAAATTGATCATTGAAGCCCAGAGATCAGGTGGAGTCTCGTCAGCGTATCGGAATGCGACGCCGATCGAATAGTCAAGCGTGATCCGATTCAGATATTCTGCCATTCCAAATTTAAATCCAAAGCCTGCCTCCTTCCATCTGAAGTTCTGTGCATCTTTCGAATAGGTTGCAGAAGTCTGCTGCAAATCTACTGCGCTGTAAGTTCCGCGGGCATAAGTCGGATTTGATTTCGAGTATCGGTATTTAAAATAATACCGCAGTTCCTCGCGAAATCGGATTCCTCTTTTATCGGAGTAGTCGGCATTCACAATTGACAGATCAAGATAAGTTGCAGCCTCAAGTGTTACGGAAAGGTTGTAGGCAACTCTATGCTCATACGCAATGGTAGCCGTTGGAAATACTTTGTATAGCTGAATTGGATATAGTTTTATAATCCGCTTGAATGGCGGAAGCTCCTGACTTCGGGCGCTCAGCGCGAGAACCAACAACGGAATAACGATTAGGAATTTGAGGTGCATGCTTCGCGTTACTTTTCAGACGAAGATAAAGACGCTTCAATTCTTTTTCAAACAACGCTGTCGCGATGAGGTTTTGGCTCTGATTTATATATCTGATTTATATAGAAGAGAGATAAATTATAAAGAGTAGCCGGATGCCATCATTTCCTTGTATCTTCTTTATACTTTATGAAGCGTGAGAAGTGGTGGCGGCAACAAACGTTTTAATGAGGGTGGTCAGCGTTTCATATTCGCTGATTTTCGCGGGCTTGGTCAGGAAGAAATTGCAACCGAGTTCGTACGATTTTACTTCATCATTTTTTTTGGATGATGCCGTTAGTATAATTACCGGTGTGCTTCCAAAGGTCGGGTGTTGTCGAATCCTCGACAAAGTCTCAAAGCCATCCAGCAAGGGCATATTGAGATCAAGTACGATTACTTTGGGACCGTCGTCTATATTGCCGCTTGCGAGAGAGTCAATCAGCTGTTTGCCGTTTTCCATTGTTACTACTGGGCCTTTATAGCTATGCTCGAATAAGGCGTGTTGCACGATTTCCAAATCTTCAAAATCATCATCGACTAAGTATACCATCTCGAATTTCTTAATTATTATTGCTGGCCGTGCTTACCTTTCTCCGGCCCTAATTTAAATTATTACAAATGAACGTTATTACGCGGAACAACGTGAAGGTATGGGGCAACGGTTCCAGGCCCATGCTATTCGCTCATGGATTTGGCTGCGACCAAAACATGTGGCGTTTAGTCACGCCCGCTTTCGAAAACGATTATAAGATCATTACATTCGACTATGTCGGGGCCGGAAAGTCTGACCTGCGCGCGTATAACACCGAAAGGTATGGAAATCTTAATGGTTATACGCAGGATGTGCTGGATATCTGTGACGCTTTATCACTCAGGGACGTAATATTTGTCGGCCATTCTGTGAGTAGTATGATCGGCGTCCTGGCCGCTATCAAACGGCCGGAATACTTTGGTGCTCTTGTATTAATTGGTCCGTCCCCATGTTACATTAATGAGAACGGTTATGTAGGGGGATTCAATCGAAAAGACATTGATGATTTGCTGGACATGATGGACAAAAATTATATTGGCTGGGCCAATTTTCTTGGACCTGCGATAATGAAAAATCCGGACCGACCAGAGCTTGGACAAGAACTTACACAAAGTTTTTGCTCCACGGATCCCAAAATAGCCCGCCAATTTGCAATGGCTACCTTTTTATCAGACAACAGAAAGGACTTAGGCAAGGTTAAAACCCGTTCACTGATCATGCAGTGTTCAGATGATTTAATAGCACCTTCTGAAGTAGGCGATTATCTGAATGCAAATCTTGCCAATAGCACGCTTCGGGTAATGAAAGCTACCGGCCATTGTCCTCATATGAGCCACCCGGATGAAACGATATCAATCATTCAGGACTACTTAGCACAGTTGAACTAATAAATACGAGGTGTTTGACGTCCTACCTTGCGGATACGTATGTTTCTCAGCAGAAGGAACCATTAAGGAATGTAACGCAATGCTGGGGTCATGGCTTGGATATTCCAAAGAAGAATTGAGGGGAAAAAGTATTGAAAGCATTCTAACGCTGGCATCGCGCATATTTTATAGCACGCACTTTTTTCCTTTAATAAGATTGCACTCAAAGGTGGAAGAAATTTTCCTTTCACTTCGAAGTAACGACAATCGAGACCTACCGGTTCTCGCGAACGCTCATCAACTGGGTGATGGTTCGGATACTACGATTCATTGCGTCTTTCTTCGCATGGAACAAAGGAAAAAGTTGGAGCAGGAAATACTCGAAGCAAAACGTCAGGCCGAAAATGCGCACAAAGAGAATAAACATCTCGCAGAACTTACAACTTCACTCGAAAAGAACTCAATTGAGTTGGAAAAGCAGTACCAATATCAAAGAATGATAAACGAGGATCTTTTGCAATTCAGCAAGATCATATCTCATGATCTGCAGGAGCCCATTCATAAGATTCAAGTTTTCGCAGACCTGTTGGCCAATGACGGCGATACTATTCTGAGCACGCGGACCAAGATGCTGCCAGGTAAGATAACCAACGCAGCTGCAAGACTAAAAACCATTAC
>DASTYM010000285.1:0-7044 GCA_035764995.1 Cyclobacteriaceae bacterium
TGCGGTTGTTGACCCAGTATTAGCAAATACGGGTAACACCACGGAGGCATTTGTTGCCTGTTCGCCAGATCCATCGCCTTCTGCACCATCTTCGCCTTCCCAAACTGAAATTGTAAAGTTAGCAGTTGCAAATCCTGCACCGGAAATTGTGCCAGATATGGTCCCAGGCTGTACCCAGAAATTAGCAATACCCTCCGGACCTGTAGTTTGATTAATGATAGCGCCACCGGCAGAAATTTTTACACTGAGGCCTGATGCTCCCTGAATACCAGACGTTTTTCCGCCATTGGAATGTGTACTTACGGAAGCATTATAGACTTGAATAGAAAGGGCAACTGAATCTTTCTCTTTGGAATCATTCAATGCATTCTGTCGGGCTTGTTCTTCAAGTTCAGCTTGCAATCGCAGTTGATCCTCGGCACTAAACTCATCTTTACATGACCACGTCACAGCAGAAATGACCACTAAGAGTGAAGCAAAAAATAATAGTTTGTTCTTGTTCATAATTATTACGGGTTTTATAATGAAATTAAAATGTGTACTAAAACATAAATCCTAATGAAAATGAGATTGAACGGATCCCTGGTAATTCCGGTGATCCTGTTAAGGGGTATGTATTGATTGGAGGATCAAAGCTGCTTCGCATTCTGATGTCGATCAGCATTTTGCTAAACAAGCCTTCTTCAAGTGGGGTTACAAAGCGCAATCCTATATTCCAGGCGGGCAACCAATTACTTGCATACGATTTGATATTCTCATTGCCAGTGTATGTAGTTATCTCTTGATTTAATGAGTGCTGTACATGAAAATAGTCCCATGTTCCCAAGTTATAGCCAATTGATAAACCTCCTGTTATAAAAGGAGAAGCCTCACCCAAAAACGAAAGTGGTAATTGATAAGCTCCAAGAGCTGATGCTTCCAACATATGAATTGTGATGTTACTTTCGCGCGTGAGAATAGCCCCGCCACTGGTTACCTGAGGCGAGCCATCAATTTGCCCGCTCAGTTGACTGTAGTCCAGGCCACCCGTAATATGGATAGCGTCTGAAAGCGGGAGGCTTACAATTCCTCCAACAAGCAATCCGGGGTTGCCCCCCTTCATGATGAAGTCATTAGTAAAAAAAGAAAATGTGGCGCCTGTGCGAACTCCAAACTCCTGGGCACACGTGCTGTGAGCGAAAAGACTACATAGGCAAACGCAGACAGATAAAAGTCGAATTTTATGCATACTTATTAGCGGGTTTAATTTTTTTCTTTACAACCACGTCCAGTAATGGGGAAAAAAGAACATACCGATGCCCAACCGAAGGTGAATCCGCAATGATGATTATCATCATGCAGGAATTTTCCTTCAGGTACTGTATTACTTTTCGTTAAATGGGGAATTATTAATTGGGGAGAAAACGGAGAAACACCTAAGCGTCATTCCGTTTTGCAGGGGCAAGTATCCATTCTTTTTTTTACTTGTCCCGTTCAGCCACTAAATTTTTTGACGTATCCCTCAAGAAAAATACCAGTTGATCAAACTGGGTATCGAGGTCCCGCCAGGATTGGGCGATCTTTTGAACATTACACTATAATATAATGAGTGTAAACAAATCACGAATAGCCGATCACTATCCCTCCACATATGCAGCAAGGGTAATTCGTTGAACCGGATTTTGTGGATCGCTCGAATAAATTGTAACTGACTTTTGTTGTGTTCCTTTACGGTCTTTGGGGTTAAAGGAGATTTTTATTGTAGTACTTGCTCCTGCTTTTAAAACTTTATCAGTGGATTCCGCCACAATGCATGAGCAGTTACTTTGAATTGCTCTCACCTGCAAGGCTGATTTTCCTAAATTCACAATGGTAACTTCTTTTACAACAGCCTGATTTTGTTTGATCCGTCCAAAATCAACTGTTGCCTCATTGACCTGAAGTTTAGGTGCCTTTGCTGTCTCTGCCGATGCTTGTGGAGGAAAATAATCTTCCAGCGTTGCAAATACTGAAAACGATTTATCTGGTTGGATCTCATCATCGGTATGAATGACGATATTATCAGTTTGGAATCCGTATTGATTTTTCAATTTACCGTTATAGCTCAGCTTGATGATGCCTTTTTCTCCAGGAGCTAATACACCCGGCTCAACCGAAACATGAATGTGTGCAGGTCCATCCACTTTCTTTGAATTAATAATTGCTTTCGTTCCGCCATTCATGATCGGAAACTCACGAACTACATACTCATCTTTAATATAAACCTTACCAAAGTTGAAGGACGTATTCCTCATTTTCCAATTTCCATTGCTGGTATTAAACTCTGCATTGGCCTCTTTTCCTTCCACATTAACCGTTCCTTTAATTTGCAGCATGATTGGGTTCGTGTCAAAATCCGTTGTAACGGTAAGTGACTTGGTGAAATATCCTGGACGGCCCTTAGGATCGAATCGTGCCTGGATAAAACCTGTTTTACCGGGAAGAACGGGGTCCTTCGTCCAATCGGGCGTGGTACAACCGCAGGAAGGTTTTACATTCAAAATCCTAACAGGGCGGTTGGAAAGGTTTGTAAACTCAAACTGATGGGTTACCGGGCCCTCTTTCTCCGCAACATCTCCGAAATTAAAAACTTCTTCTCTGAATTGAATCGGCTTCGCTACCTGTGCTACCGATGGAATCATCACCAACACCAAACTTAGAATCCTCAGGCTTCTTTTCATTTTTATATTTTTACCTTCTGCAAAAGTAAAAGATATTTCAATTCACTTATTTTTATTTTACTTGCATCTACTATGACACGCATTTTAACAGGGATACAGAGCAGTGGACGGCCCCATTTGGGAAATTTACTGGGAGCCATCATACCTGCTATCAAACTATCCAAACAATCGGGCAACGATTCTTTTTTCTTTATTGCCGACCTCCATTCTTTAACAACGATAAAAGACGCCAAAACGCGTGTTGATAATGTTAATGCTGTGGCGGCCGCCTGGCTTGCCTTCGGATTTGATGTAGAGAAGAATTATTTATACCGGCAATCCCGAATTCCTGAAGTTTGCGAGTTGGCATGGTACCTCAGTTGCTTTGCGCCCTTCCCGATGTTGGCAAATGCCCATTCATTTAAAGATAAGGCAGACCGCCTTTCAGATGTGAATGCCGGGTTGTTTACATACCCCGTGCTCATGACTGCCGACATTATTCTCTATAATGCCAATATTGTACCGGTTGGTAAGGACCAGCGACAGCACGTAGAGATGGCCCGCGACATCGCGACAACTTTTAATAATCAGTATGGCGAAACGTTTGTGATCCCGGACGTAAAAATTGAAGAAGAGGTCATGACCATTCCGGGAACAGACGGCCAGAAAATGAGTAAGTCGTACGGAAATATCATTGATATCTTTCTGCCGGAAAAAGAATTACTGAAAACAATTAAGTCGATCGTCTCTGACAGCACACCCTTAGAAGCTCCTAAAAATCCAGATCAGGATACCACGTTTAAGATTTACAGTCTGCTTGCTTCCCCGGAACAAATAGCGGAGTTGCGAAAGAAATACCTTGCCGGAAACTATGGTTATGGTCATGCGAAGCAGGAACTCTATGAGTTAATCATTCAAAAATTCGGCAAGGAACGGGAGTTATTCAATTATTACTTCACAAATCCGGTTGAATTAGATAAGAAATTAAAACAGGGCGAGGACAAAGCCCGTATTATTGCCAACGAAACATTGAGAAACGTAAGAACCAAGATTGGGTTTTAGTTTCTTACTCCAATATGTATGGGTGATTTTCGATCGCGTGTAATTCTTCGGGTAATCCTGTTGGGGTTAAGTCTTTCGCTATTCATCTTTATGATCGGCAGAGCTAACATGCTCTTTGCTGCGATCCTGACGGGCTTCATCATTATTATACAACTAGCCGAAGTATTTCGCTTTGTTAGTCAAACTAACCGGAAACTAACACGTTTTTTGGAATCAGTTAAGTATTCCGATTTCATTTCCGGGTTTGCTTCTGATAATAAACTTGGAAAAAGTTTTAAGGATTTAAACATTGCCTTCAACGAAGTGTTGGAAGCGTTTAGAAAGGCCCGATCAGAAAAAGAAGAGCACTGGCAATATCTGAACACGGTTGTTCAGCAAGTAAGAACAGGGATTTTATCGTTCGATACAGAAGGGACTATTCAACTAATCAATACCAACGCCAGGAAATTCATAGATGTTCAAAATCTGAAGAACATCAATGAATTAAAAGAAGTAAACCCAAAGCTTTATCAAATCCTGATTGAAGTTGAACCCGGTAAAGGTGCGTTGTATAAAGGTGCCAATGAACTTTACCTCACAATCCAGGCAACAGAACTGAGAATACGTGGAAATGACGTAAAGCTTTTGACGTTACAAAACATTCAACCTGAATTACAGAAGCAGGAGCTCGAAGCATGGCAAAACCTTACCCGTGTATTGCGACATGAAATCATGAACTCCATCACTCCTATTTCATCGCTTACTTCCACGCTGAAGGACATTTTGGTATACGACCTCACACAAAAAGAAAATCACTTTGAGCTCAAGCAGGAAAGTGCCGAAGATTTGAAAGAGGGTCTCAATACAATTGAAAACCGAAGCAAGGGTCTCATCAAATTTATTGATGCCTATCGTGAATACACCTCGCTGCCTAATCCAAAAATAAAAATGGTGCGGCTTAAGGACATGATCGAAAAAGTAGCCATGTTGATGCGGCAGGAAATGAAAAAGCACAACATCAACTTTCGGCATGAGTGCTCTTCCGAATACCTGACCCTACAGGTTGATGAAGAAATGATTGAGCAGGTGTTGATTAACCTGGTGAAAAATGCTTCCGAGGCGGTGGCCGGATCAGCTCATCCACAAATTGAATTGGTGGGTCGTTATGATGGCAGTCATGTTCGAATCGAAGTAACAGACAACGGCCCAGGAATTATTCCTGAAGCCATTGATCATATTTTTGTGCCTTTCTATACGACTAAGAAAAGTGGGTCTGGGATTGGACTCAGTCTTTCACGACAAATCATGCAGTTGCATCACGGTACGCTAACCGTTGAATCCGAGCCGGATGTAAAGACTGTGTTTACAATGCGATTTTAAACTTCTTACTACTCACAAAGCCAAGTTCAAAAAGCAAGTGCCCGGGACGAGTACTACCATCCCGTACCCGGGCTTGCGCTTGCTCACCTAAACTATGAGGAGTATTGTTATTCATTCTCAAATTCAACACTAACAGCATGCTTACAAGCGAGCTTCAACAATTCAACTGCTTGCTCGCGTTGATAATTACCTGCTTCCATCAGTTGCACAACTTCCTGATCAGTGTAACAACCTGTTAATTCGTCAGTGGTGGTGCCAGTTTCGTATTGATTTGTTAATGGCACTCCTGCTGTTACCATGGCTATTGTCATAATGCCCAATACCATAATAATTCTGGATTTCGTTTTCATGGGCTTTGATTTTAGAGGTTTTGAGGATTAGTGAGGATGGAGGGAAAAAGTCACCCATTCAGCTCAAAAAAATTAACTTTATAGAGGGTGACAACCTTAAACTCTAAACACTAAGACCAGAATGACAGATGCAGAAATCATAAAATCAATCAAAAAAGGCGATCCTGGAGGCTTAAACACGGCTTATGAGGCTTTCCGGTCGGAATTTGTGCATTGGTTAATGAAATTCCAGAAATGCGACAATGAGGATGCCCGCGAATATTATCAGGCTGCTATTCTTATTATGTATGATAACATTCATGCAGGAAAATTGGATAATCTTCGAAGCAGTCTCAAAACCTACATTTTTGGAATTGGCAAAAATCTGGTTTGGCAGCAATACCGGTCCAATCAACGCCAACAGGCCATTGGTGCGGAGTTTCATTTACAAAACCATCTGCAACAAGATGAAGATCAGGGAACAACGATGGAGATAAATCTGGAGATCATCAGCCACAGCTTTGATCAACTGGGAGAACCTTGTCATGAACTTTTGGAACAGTTTTACTTTCATCGGAAGAGTATGGATGAGATTTGCGCAACGATGGGATACAAGAATCCTGAATCTGCCAAAAATCAAAAATACAAATGCATGGAACGACTCAGGAAGATGGCATTCGGAAACACTGCAGTTGCTCCCACTTTTAATCAACCGATGATGAGAATTCAGAATAAATAAAATTGAGAGAACGTAAACAATAAAACGCATGGACTCACATTTACACGATATCAGCCTGATTCAAAGTTATCTTGACCGAAGTCTCTCCGATTCCGAAAAAGAAAAATTGGAAAAAAGGTTAAAAGAAGAACCACTACTCAAAACAATGTACATCGAACAACAACAACTGATTAGCGGCATACGCTATTCTCATTTAAAACAAAAGTTAGAGCAGCTAAGGGCATTAGAGGCCTCGCTTCCGGGCATCAAGCCGGAACAACAGGGAAATCAAATTTTCTTGCAGCGATATTGGAAACCACTAGCGGTAGCCGCATCCATTGGTATCATTGCAATAACATTCATTTTCTTAAATCGAACTGAAAGTCCGGCTGAACTTTACGCAGCGTACTTTGAACCTTATCCGAATGTTTTTGCACCCATTCAGAGAGGAGCAGATCAGGTGGCAGATAAAAGGTCAACGGCCTTTCAGGCATATGAATCCGGAGACTATGCCCTGGCCGCAACTTTGTTCACCGAATTATTAAAAGAGAAAAAAGAACCAGGCATGCTCCTGTTACTCGGCAATGCAAACCTGATACTTGACAATCCCAAAGAGGCTCGCAATAATTTCATCACACTCATTAATGATTTTGAAGAGTATGACAACTGGGGCAAATGGTATCTCGGGTTAAGTTATCTGAAAGAGGGTGATTTGAAAAGTGCGCAAGTGATTTTGCGTGAGTTGAGCAACAGTGAGCACTCATACGCAGGAAAAGCTAAGGAACTTTTAAAGAAAGCTGAATAAACCACGCCCCTATAAACCAAAAGAGGTCTTCACGTTTGTGAGACCTCTTTTTATTTTATTACCATGATCATGCTAAATACTCATCCCATTCAT
>DASTYM010000286.1:0-6861 GCA_035764995.1 Cyclobacteriaceae bacterium
ACACTGCAGGTATAAAGCGTGTTCGGCTTCCACCATTTTACCGGTCCAGCCTTCTTTTAACAGCAGCGCGGTATTGGATAACCACACCCCGTTATTAGCGCCGATCTCGACACAGTTGCCGGTGGTAACATTCATTCTAAACAGGCATTCTTTTACAATGCCTTCTTCCCCGTTCTGTGACGAGAAAAAGTTCTTTGCGTATTTGTTGTAAAATGTCAGCATACTATTTTTTTATCCATACACCATAAGCGCATTCCCAGGTGTGAAAGTTTTTGACTGGTTGATTAGGCGGATAATATTTTACAACCTCACCAAACCATTCCCGGAACATATCCATCGTTAAGTTCCATGGGTGACAGTCATCGATCCCGTAATTGATCGGCTCGAAAAACCTTATTACACTCGCCTGTTTCTTAGCCCGTTCGACTATCTCATAGGGGTTCATGACATGCTGCAGGACGTTGAGCAGCCAAACCTCATCGGCTTGGTACTCGGCATCCTCCGCCAAATCCGTTTTAATAGTCAACCCAAATCTTTTAAGGTGTTCGCTCGGCATTGGCTCAATGATAATTGAACCCGTTCCCGCGTTTTTACAATATGCCAGCGCCGGGAAATCGGCCGGGCCTATCTCCACGATATTCTTTCCCTGCAGGTCATAGTCTATTCCGAGATGCTGGAAATATTGCCGGTAGGATTCGGCATAGTGATTATATCCTGTCTGGAAATCCTCTTTGTGAAAGGATCTTTCCGCTATCTGTGCGGCATCCCATCGTTCTTTTGATATGGTTTGTACTTCAGTCATTTTAATTCAACTCTTCGCCACCTATGATTTTTCCATTCACCCGTCGGCTCTATTTCCTGCAATTCCACCACGAACTCATATTTTTTATCGAAATAGTTCTGAAAATGCCGGTTCGTTTCATCGGTTGCCGAGAAATCGGAATTCCTTAGCCGATGATGGTGGAACATTACCGGGTAATCGTCATTGTATCCCGTTTTCTCATAGACGAAATTGCCAGCGTTGTACATGGCCGGCCACCAGTGTTTCCGTATCTGTTCCCGGTGAATAAGGGTAGTGAGTATCGCCTGGTCATGACGATGTTCCCGGAATTCGGGATGATTTTGAGCACTACTTGGGCTGTCATCGATCATCCCGCTCACCGTACACCACGTCAACCACTCATTAACAAATTCTCTTGCCCATACTGAATTGCGAATGATAATAACACTGGCTTGTACCTGTGTTCCGCCGGTCCAGCAATTAATAGCCTTCATTACATCGGCCTTACACCAGTGCAAATGCTCCCATTTATTACCAAATACCCATATATCCCGCATCATGCGGTCGATGATGTGGTTAATGTTGTTGACAAACTCAATTCCGGCGTCTGTGTAAACAAGAAAGTCGCCGTCTTTCATCTGTTTCAGTTCCCGGTCAATGAAATAAGGCTTCCATAGCCAGTACCCGTATCCACGAGGTTGATCGAAAATCGCTTTGTTCTCCTGCAGAAACTCTTTATCAATATCTTCCGGCCGGTAAATCTTCGCCTCATCCACGTTATTCGCCAAAGCGCTTTTAACGCAGATGTCCGCTGCGATTGTCATGCTCTGATCGGTGAATGTGATGAATCGGGTCATACTGCCATAGCTTTATTGCTTGCCTCGAATTTTTCCTTGTAGTCGCAGAATGTTCCCCATATAGAACTCACCCTGCTTCGCTGTACAGCCACCATAGGATTAACTATGTAGGTATTGAACTCATGCAGCCTGGTAGACAGATAAGTGTCATACATCTGCTCACTGAATCCCGGCTGCTGTTCCAGTATAGTCTCTATGACCTTCCGGCTATAACCTACCGCATGGGTAGTCCAGCAATTGAAAACCCGGCATAAATGAGCACCGTACTTCTCTGGCTTGCGGAAACTTTCTTCACTGATATTGCCACCGAGATAAAAAATATCCCAGTCGGCAGGAAGCTCCTGTAGTGCTTTAGTAAGGTGTGAAAGACTGACAAACTCGCAATCTTCTTCCAGGAACAGAAGCCGTTGGCTCCCTGACTCACAGAAGTCAATTAGAATCTGCCGGGTGGAGGCATTGAAAGACTGATGGGGTCCAATATGCGGTAGTGCATTAAACTTTTGAACATCATTCAGCCCAACCCGCTGAAACTCCTTTACCGCTTTCCCCCACTCTTTTTCGTCCGCAGTCAGGCACACCTTTCTATCAAAGAAATTCCACATGCAAGAGAAATTAACCCCGGCCGAAACCGGGGTGTGAAAATTCTATTTACTAGGTTGTGCCGATACCGCCGTAAACGAAGGCGTCGGGACGCAATACTGCAATTTCTGCGCGTGCTTCACCACGGAAGGTGATAATGTTCTGGTAGACCCCTTTGTCATGACCCTTGAACATTTCCATGCGGAAGCCTTCACCCGCTTTTTGCACGATGATGGATTTGCGGAAATCTCCTACCAGTACCTTATCTTCTCCGAGAGCATTGGACGAACATTTTACCAGGCGCAAGCCGGCAAAAATGATATCGCCCTGTGGCGTGATCACGAAACCTCCGGGCGTTGAATAGTCCTGTGGCTTAGTGATGAGCAGTTTCGCCCATACTGCCGGGCGAACCACAATCGTATCAGGTTGGTAATTCTGTTGTTCCAGATTGGCTACCCATTGAGGGATTTTTTCTGCCGTAACCGTTGACGCTGTTGTCAACGTAGAAGATCCCGTAGCTGAGTTGACCAGTGTATCCATGAAATCAAACGTTTCCTTTTGTAGGTAGTCTTCGGTGATTTCTTCCGTGATGAACTGGCCCATACCAGGGATATCCTGGTCCATTTCCGCAGCAAGATCAACGATACCTGCGCGGTACTTGGAATTCACCGTTACCATAGTAACATCGTAATCCTTGGTAGGCTTCACGGCACCCGGAGCAGAAGCGGCTCCCACTGAACCTTCGCCGGTTGGCGTATTCTGACGTATAAACATCCATAAACCTGTAGGCGTGTTGATGGTCCGCATCAGATCGCGGGCATGAACCAATTGGCGACCGCGAACCGCAAATTCACCGGTAAAAGAAGGTATAGCGGCGATAGAAACGCCGGTAACGCTATTGGCTGTACTCATCACACCGACGGCCTTGGTAGTAAGAATCGTAAGAGCGCGTTCCTTGTTGCTGTGGGTATCGAACCGGAATTCCTTCAGTTTGTCGGTTGCTTTTTCCCATTCCTTCATCAGCAATTGCTGTGTGCCCATCTTTTCCTCGGGAATATCCGCAATCCTGAGATGGCCGGATTTTGCCTGCAGTTCTTTCACCTGGTTCTGAATATCACCGAGTGTAGCGCCTTTAGCAGCCAGCTCGGTGTTCAGGTCTTTTACCTTGGTTTCAAACTCAACCGCCTTGGCATCGGCCGCAATCTTTGCTTCTTTCAGTGTGGTGATTTCTTTTTCGTAATCACCTTTGATTTGGTCAATTTTCTTGCTGACGTCTTTTAATACTTCCAACTCAGAGGACGCAGCGGCCCCGCCACCTGCTGGGGTAGGGTCATAAAATTTCCAGAAAAATCGTCTCATGACGCTTTCAGTTTTAAGTTTAAATAATGTAGTTCCTTTTGAAACTCACTACCTAACTTGCGGGCGGTCGGCGTCTGGGTGGATTGCTCCGGCGCAGAGGTGACGGCTAACTCAATTTCAGATAATAATTGTTTCGTATTTAATAGTTCTGATTCTACTTTTTGAATACACTCATCCGATGCCGTGGTGTTCCTGATGAATTTCTCCATGGCTTTAATGCCCATTCGGATATCTTCCAGTTCTTTCATCTCCATCATCATGCACCGTTTCAGGTAGGCCACATCATAGGACTGTGAGCCTATCATTTCGTTGATCACGCTGTACATGTCCGAATCCTCGCCCATCCTATTCATCATGTCCACGCTCATATTAAGGGCTTCAGTTCGGTTAGCGATCAAACGGCGCATGTAATTCTTTTCATCATCGGACATTTCCTTGAGATTAATATTCTGCCAGCTTTTTACCACGCTGACAATTCCGCTTTCCTGGTGCGCCCCCCAATGGGTAAGAACAGATGTTTCCAGCCATTTCACTTCCTTCAGGTCGTACCCGTTATGCTTGTTTTTAATCTGCCTGTCTTTAAGGGGAAGAAAACCGAATGATGCAGCTACGATAATTCCTTCATCGAGTTGCTTTAAAACATCTTCACCCTCGGTGTGGGTTCCTAGATACGCTTTTGTATAAGCGTGTTTATCGTCCTCCATAAAATCAACTACCCGGCCAGGGCCCGAACCCTTATCATGGTTTTTAAATAACCTGATATCATTACGGCCGCTGTTCCATGACTTCGTGAACATGCCGCGTTGAGAAACATCTCCTTCGCGGTCGGGACTGTCATAGGTGGCGTGGGCTATAACGGCTTCGCGCTTACCCATATCAATATCTTTTAGCGTTAACCCGTCTTTAGATATTTTTATGGATTTGTATTTCATATAATTATTTTATGCTGCTAATAATGTTTGTTTAGGTATCAGTCTTCCGCGTTCATCCCTTCTTGCAACCAAAGCGCTCGTACATCTACAATTAATCACATTCTCTGCGCTCGCTTCGGGATCACCTGGTCCGAACATCATTTCAGTACGGAGTAGTATCCCTTTATGATTATAAACTCCTACCGCGAATTTTCCTTCCTCGTCTACCACTTCTCCGTCTACCCGTCGGTGTCCGTGTCGTGTGCGGTGATCCATGGCCGAAATCCATTCTTTCCCGGTTTCGTACTCGCTTTTACCGGCCGCTAATTTTAATCCGAAGTGACTGGCCAAGGTATTTTCCGTTCTCACTATTCGTCTTGCTCTCCATAACAGGAGTCGGGGGTTACTTAATTCTGCCGCTATCTTATCGTATCCCCATCCCTCGCGACTGGCTTGTTCCAGAATCTGAATAATTTGCTCCTTCGTTGTTAGACTTATCGGGTACACCGATTTATTTAATAAGAACTGTTGGAAGTACGCAATGATCTGATCAGCCCATTCGTCATTAAAACCAAAGTTTGCAGCCTTAGCTTTCATCGTCCTCACTTGCTTGTTGATCTCGCGTAGCCCCTTATTGGCAAAGAATAACCCACTTTTTACATGCAACTCCGTTAGTACCGGTTCGATCTTACTATTGAACACCTGCAGGTCAATTAGTCCAATGGCCATCTCCGGCCCTTTGTCTTTGATAATCGGCAAAGCCTGTTTTACCTGCCACTCCAGCGCATCCATTACCTCCTTCATACACTTCCGCTCGATCCGTTTGGACTGAGCGGCGTAATGTTCGGAGTATTCAGTTCTTTGCGCTTTGTTCATTTTGCTCCCATTGTTCCACGTACAACAATTTTTGTTCTTCGGTTAGCCCTTCCAGTTTCCCGAGTAATTTGCTCTTTCTGTGTTTTCTTAGGTTCAGAAGAATATCATCATCACATCGGCAGGGAGAAAAAGGAAACATCCTTTCAACTATCCGCTGAAGCCGGTCATCTATTGAGTCCACGTTTCTTTAGTTCTTCGTCAATCTCATTAAACCCGTCATCCTCGAAACCTTCGATCACTTTACTTAAGGGCCTTGCATTACCTATTATCCATGGCTCATTAAATTCTTCTTCCGTCCTCGCCTCATATCCTTGTGCTATCAGCTTTTGATTCGGACTCAACCACCATGCTGCACTCAGTGCGGTCACCATCTTACCCATATCCTGTTGCATTTCCGGTAACTCGGTAAAATCGCTTATGATCTTTGCCTTCCCGACTAATTGAAAAGGCGGCAGTAGCCGTAAGTTGAACAGGTCATCGAGTTCTTTGCTCGGTGGAATGATCGCATCATTGATCCAGTTCTTTTTAGCATTCTCCAGGTTGGCCAGTGTAGCATCGGTCGGAACAAATAACAAGTGGGGTGTGTCAAATAACGCGCACAGCTCCTGCTCATTCTTCACTCTTACTTTCACGTCGTTCAGGTATTCGCTCCCGGTAGCTATATTGATATAGTCCCACTCAAGACCGGTAAGTAGTGCTACGGCTCCCCGAATATCGTTGCTATTGACCTTGGCGTTTACCACCTGCCTGATTTGACTTTCCTGTGCGGGCCCGATTTCTTCTGCCGAGTTCTTCGTCCATAGTATTCCTTTGGCCCCATCGTTCTGTTGTCTCCTGACAGCGCCTTTCACTAATTCTTTATTTTCGGTAGTTGTTGCGGCACCGGGTTTTAACCGGGTCATCCCTCTCAAATGTTCCCCGGTCGTTGCGTCAAACTTCAGGTTCAGGTCTTTCCAATGGATGATATCGCCTTTCCTGAATGGAACCTTCGTTCCCGCTACTTCCAGGCAGTAACTCGATACTCCAAATACATTCTCTGGATCGGTGTACACTTTCATGTACTGAGTGGGGAGAACATACATTTCGAGAATAGGCTTTAAGTCTATTTCCTTATCGGTTCTTTCAACCAGCCTGCCCCTTTCATCCACTTTCATCTTTACATCACCCCGGTTCAGCCATATAAATGCTTCCCCGCAGGCGAGATAAAAAGCGTACAGCGTACACAGGAACTGGCTCATGCCCTGGTATTCATTCGGCCGGTCCAGTAACTTGTTCAGATCGCTTTCAAAGAGCTTATTTATGTTCACGGCCTTGGTCTGGTAAGGAGCCTTGGCCGCTTTTTCTTCCATCAGTTTCTCTTCATCGTACAGGTATCGGGGGATAGAGGAAAACTTTTTGGCATTCTTGGCTATGATTGCATAGATCCAGGTACTAGCATTAAAACCCTCGTCGATCGCTTTGATCTGGTCGAAATCGGTGATTACTTCTTTTTCTCCCA
>DASTYM010000287.1:0-3742 GCA_035764995.1 Cyclobacteriaceae bacterium
GTTGCGCACAGCACTTGATACTATTCACGAGAAGGCTAAAAACAAGGGCTTTTTCAAAAAGATTTTCGGAAAATAATTGATTGTTAATTTTTCAGGGGCAGGGTAACCTTAAAGGTGGTTCCCTTGCCAACTGTGCTTTCAACAGAAAGATTCCCTCCTGCTTTTTGCACGTAATCACGGCAAAGGGCAAGACCCAGACCGGTTCCCTGTTCATTATCGGTTCCCGTGGTACTCACGGTGAACTTAGGACTTAACAATGAACTAAGCTTTTCAGCATCCATACCTGTTCCTTCATCCTTAACAGAAAGCTCCAGCCAGTCGTGATTGAGCCTGACATCAATCGTAATTTTACCTCGCTCAAAGGAAAATTTAAGTGCATTGGAAAGCAGGTTTCTCAGCACAAGGTTGAGAATATTACGATCACTGGTAATCCGGGTTTGAGGTAATACATTATGATGGATTGAGATTTTCTTTCGTACCGAAAAAGTATCAAACAACCGGATGTTGTCTTCAACCAATGCATACAAATCAAAATTCTCCAACTTCAACGATACACCTTTCAATTGACTGGCAGTCCAGTGAAGAATATTTTCGACAAGCATATTGGTTTTACCAAGGTCATTCTCAATTTGAAGGGTTAACTGACTAAACTCATCTTTTGAAATTGCGCCTTTGTTGTAGATGTTGAGCACACCTCTTAATGAATTCAACGGACTTTTCACATCATGCGAAATCACAGACAGCAATCGGTCTTTAACTGTATTTGTTGCAACCAATTGTTTGGTTCGCTCATCAATTGTTTTTTCAAGATTCTGATTCATTGTCTCCAGGTTTCTGTACGCATTCGCATAATGATTAGCCAATAGGTACACCTGAAAGAGCAGGAACACAAGAACTCCAATTTCTACGAGATACATGAATCCAATATTAAACGGAAGAAGCTGTGAGTTCTTTAAAATCTCGGCTAGAATGAACGGAAATGATGACAGCACTCCAAATAAAATAACCCGGGCATCTTTGTTCCCGCCCCTCCATGCCTTAGTAATAGAATACACGGCATAGATGAACGACAGCAATAATCCCAGGTGCGCTATCTCAAGCAATTGTCCGTAGAGGTATTGCGGAGTAAATAGAACTGGCAAAAATATTCCAGCAGAAATTCCAAGAAGAATATACAACGGTTTTTTAGGCGCGTGCTCGATGAATAAGTGATACACGTACAGTGGAAACCACGCTACGATGAGGTACACACTACCAAATTCAATTTTCTTCCACACCTCAAATGGAACTTCAGGAAATAAATTTGGCAGCAAAAAAGATCCTCCGTGAACGATCAAGGCGCGCAATGCAACGCCCAAACAAATCAATGCCAACCATAAGTGAGGTTTACCACGATGATAGAGGAAATACAGAATCAATTGGTAAATAAACATCGCAACAAGGCTTCCCGAAAAAAAATTTTCTACTCCATTAGTACGGTTTCTTTCTGCAAACATGGCTTCAGAAGTATTGATTCTTGGCATGCCAGCAAAGCCTCCGCTAAAATATGTCCAATTTGAAATTTGAATAACCAATTCAATCTGTTGCGCGTCTTCGGGAATTGTAAAAACCGAGTTACCAAGTTTAGCAACATGACCGTCCTTCGTTGCGCTTACCTTTCCCGATTCCAGTACTAATTCATTGTTCATCCATATTTTTCCTGCAGCGTTAAAAGCCAGAATAAAAAACGAAAGGTCTGGATGGTGTTCAGGGAATTTCAATCGTAACCGGTAAGTAGCGCAGCCGATGGCCGGGTGCTCACCTTGCCTGTTCCATGCGTAAGGCCACAAATATTCAGGATGTTGATCAACTGTGAAATCACCAGGTGTAAGAAGTCTGTTCCAGTAGAATTCCCATTCACCCGAAAGGGAAACAGCACCTTCAGTTTCAAAATTATGACTGGATAAATCCGCTTGTCCTTTAACAACACGCTGGGCATAGCTGCCAGTCGCAATCATGAATAACGCGACAAAGAGAAATCGGGCCAACCGTGTGCTCACTGTGTTAATTTAATCAATTAAAATATGGCAGATGAGGAATTTTCAGGGAATTGCGTATTCAAAACAGACACTCAAAAGCTGAACAAACGGAAGACGCAACGAGTTGGTTACAATTTATTTTCGTCAAACATTGATCTTTCCATAATGCAACGCCAGCTCTTCTATCAGCTCCGCAATAGTCGTTTTCAACGATTCTGGCTCTTCCACTTCAACAGCCGAACCAAACATCATGAGCCACCGGGCCATGTGACCGGGGCTATCCATCATAAATTCAGCACGGATTTTTTCACCCAGATCGGTTTGTGAAATACTGCCGTATACCGGTCTTCCACGAAGCGCTGCTTTATCGAAGGTAACGATTGCTTTAACCAGTCCCTGGTTTGCCTGGAACATGGATTGGAAATACTCCTGCAGCGATAGTAAATTCCTTCCTTCGAAATTGGCGGAAGTATTGGTTAACTCTTTAATTCTATCTGCGCGAAAATCACGATAGCCATTGCGTAAACGACACCATGCTATTAAATGCCAGGCCGAACTGTAATAAAATAAACCAATGGGTTCAACTTCGCGCTGTGTCAACTCTTCATGATTGCTGATGTAGTCGAGTTTCAAAACATTCTTCTTGACAACCGCACGCTGGATTTCTGTAATAAAGTGATCAGGAAATTCTCCCTGATTTTGGGCCGATCGCGGACTCACATAAACTTCAATGTGTGATTGCAAATGATCAAGATGATCCTTCTCCGTTTCACTCATCACTGCCTTGATCTTGTACATGGCCGATTCAAAAGCCTTTCGAACAGATTTGTCAGTCATCTTTTCAACAAACTTCTGCGCCATGATCATCGAACTGGCCTCATCCTGCGTAAACATGACCGGTGGCAAATGGTAGCCATCAACAATAAAGTAGCCTTTACCCGCTTCAGAGCCAATCGGCACCCCCGCCTCCATCAATGCTTTTACATCGCGATAAACTGTTCGTAAACTAATTTCAAACCGATCAGACATTTCTTCTGCCTTCACAACCTTTTTAGATTGCAAATGAATAAGCATAGCCGTAAGTCTGTCAATTCGATTCATGGGATAAAGTTAACGAAAATCAACTCACGTCATGATGCTGATGGCCACAGGAAGTGACAGTTCGTGTCGTAATTGGAAGCGTAATTTCATTACCTTGATCAACCTAAATTCCTGCCCTATGAAGAACATCCTTTACCTGGGATTGGTATTGCTCCTATCCTGCACCACCGAAGTGAAAGTCGATGACGGAAAAATCGCTTATAACGACCTTGCCGAAACCGGTGTAAAAAGCGGTGGAATTAAAATGATCCCCATTCACAATGGGAAATATCGCGTTTGGACAAAACGAACCGGCAACAACCCTAAAATCAAAGTACTCCTCCTCCATGGAGGGCCAGCTTTTACACACGAATATTTTGAAAGCTTTGACAGTTACTTTCCAAAAGAAGGAATTGAATATTATTACTACGATCAACTAGGGTCTTATTATAGTGACCAACCAACTGATACTAGTTTATGGAATCTTCCCCGCTTCGTAGAAGAAGTTGAGGAAGTTCGCCAGGCACTCAACCTGGACAGTTCAAATTTCTATTTACTTGGAAACTCCTGGGGCGGAATCCTGGCCATGGAATACGCATTGAAGTACCAGCAAAATTTAAAAGGTCTGATCATTGCCAACATGA
>DASTYM010000288.1:0-4333 GCA_035764995.1 Cyclobacteriaceae bacterium
TCTCTTTCACTGCATGCGATACAATGCTGAGCAGGTTAAATTCTTTATTCTCAACCGACAGGATAAGACCGCGTGACAACAGGAAATCGCCAACCAAAACGGCAATTTTGTTTTTCCATAACGCATTGATTGAAAAGAAACCTCTTCGATAATTCGATTCATCCACTACATCATCATGAACAAGCGTGGCAGTATGCAACAATTCAATCAGTGCAGCGCCATGATAAGTCGACTCACCAATCTTACCGCAGGTGCCGGCACTTAGAAATACAAACATGGGGCGCATCTGCTTGCCCTTACGCTTCACGATGTAATTCATAATCCTGTCTAACAGCAAGACATGGGTTTTCATCGATGCCCGGAACTTAACCTCAAACTCATCCATTTCGCGGGCAATGGGAGCCTTAATATCTTCCAGGTCTAAAGCCATGAACCACAATAATACAACGGCTTCAAGCGCTTTCAAAATTTAGAATTACATGGTTAAATGGGGTTAACGCAGTATATTGGTTGCTATGATAGAATGGATAAAATCAGACAGTCCTTTAGAGTATGTGCTGTTTGCAATACTGGTAATAGTAGTAGCTTTTATTGTCTCCAAAATCCTGAAGTTTGTAATCGGTCGCTTTGTAAAAGCCGCTGCTCAAAAGCTTAAAGTGGACCCTACCCGGTTTAAGTTTTTTAAAAACACGATCGACTTTGTCATATACTTCATCGCTATTGTTGTCATCTTCCGGTACATTCCTTCTTTAAGAACCTATGGCAATACACTTCTTACCGGAGCAGGGGTTTTAGCTGCCATTGTTGGCTTTGCATCACAGTCGGCCTTCTCCAATATTATCAGTGGAGTTTTCCTTGTGATCTTCCGGCCGTTTGGAGTAGGTGATCGCGTTCAGATCGGTCAGCTTTATACCGGTGACGTTGAGGATATTACGCTCCGGCATACAGTCATACGAAATTTCGAGAACCGTCTGATCATTATTCCAAACAGTGTTATCAATAACGAAACCATTGTTAACTCAACACTCACCAACGAATTAGTATGTATCTTTATTGAAATCGTAATCTCCTTCACTTCCGATACCGATAAAGCGATGAAAATCATTGAAGACGAGGCCTTGAAACATCCGGAATGCAAGGATAATCGGAGCCGGGAAGAAAGGGAAAAAGGAGAACCACAGGTGGTAGTCAGGCTGATCAACCTGACCGAGTCGGGGCAACAAATCAGAGCATACGTGTGGGCGAAAGATCCAAGCGCTGGATTTATCCTAAAATGTGATTTGTTAAAATCAGTCAAGCAGCAATTTGACAAACAAAATATTGAAATCCCCTATCGCACCGTTTACATGAAAGAATTCCCTTCACCAACAGTATGAGAAAAAGAAAATCGGAAGAACTTTTCCCGGATCACCAGGTAATCCTTGAATTGATCTCGTACAACGAAGATCATCACGACAAATTCGATGAGACTTCAGTTGATGATCTCTTACCGAAATTTAAGAAAGACAGGGTCAACTGGATTAACCTTGACGGGCTGAGCAATACAAGCATCATTGAAAAATTACAAGCTCATTTTTCACTTCATTCGCTCGTGATTGAAGACATTCTGAACGATCAACGTCCTAAGTCGGAAGAATACGAAGATTACCTGTACTTCACACTGAAGATGTTATACAGCATTGAAGGAGATAAAATTGAATACGAACAAATAAGTTTTGTACTCTGCACCAATTACCTGATATCCTTTCAGGAAAAGGCTGGTGATTTGTTTGATCCATTTCGTGAGCGAATCCGGTTAGATCAGGGAAGGGTTCGTAAGAAAAAAGCGGATTATCTTTTATACAGGCTGATCGACATTATCGTGGATCACTATTATGTAGTTCTGGATAAGATTGGCGATCAGATTGAAGAAATAGAAGAAAGTATTCATTCTAATACTTCAGGAAATGCTTTTCAAAAAATTCAGTCGATTAAGAAAGAACTTATTTTCCTGAGAAAGGCTGTCTATCCTTTGCGTGAAGCACTGAGCAAACTCGTTAAAGGTGAATCGAGTTTCATCCTGGAAGAAAACCTGCGTTATTACTCCGATGTATATGACCATTCGGTGCACTTAATCGATTCATTAGATACTTATAAAGATCTTACGGCAAGCTTGATGGATATTCACATCAACACGATGAATACCAAAATGAATGAGGTCATGAAACTTCTGACCGTCATTACAACGATCTTCATCCCCTTATCATTTATTGCCGGTATTTACGGAATGAATTTCGATGTGATGCCTGAACTGCGATGGCAATATGGATATCCGGCTGTTCTGGTCTCGATGGGTGTAGTATCAATCGGTATGCTTTATTTCTTCAAAAGGAGGAAGTGGTTCTGAAGTTATAAATCACAAATGACAAGCACCAAATGACAAATAATTCCTACAAGAACTTCACACACCTGAATTGAGCGTCAATTCTGTTTGAGATTTTGTCTTTTGAGATTTGGTATTTAAGAGCCTTTGAGATTTGTCTTATTGTGATTTGGAATTTTAAGAGCCTAGGTGTTATCTGCATCATCCTGCAACCTGATCTCAACCGTTTCTGGTATTGTCTTGAAAATTTTCACCACCTTGATTTTATATTTGAAAAGCGTGAACTCATCGCCTTCTTTCAGAGACGTTCGGTGATGAGTGATCAACCCTGCCAGCGTTTCATACTCATCTGATTCAGGGAACGGCACTTTCAATTGCTTGTTAATATCGTGCAAAGGCGATTGCGCCACAACTTGGTACACAAGCTTATCAACAGTAGTTACAATTTGGGTTTCGTGGTCGTGCTCGTCCTGGATATCGCCTACGAGTTCTTCCAAAATATCTTCGAGGGTAACCAATCCGATCGTTCCGCCAAACTCGCTGACCACAATGGCCATCTGGATTTTCTTCCGCTGAAAATCCCGCAACAGTGAATCGATTGGTTTTGTTTCCGGAACGTACTGAACAGAACGCATCACATCCCGTAGCGATTTATGACTATGTTCATCAACATAAGCACGAACAATATCTTTCGCAAAAACAATTCCTACGATCTCATCTAATGAATGTTCATATACCGGAAAACGAGAGTATCCCTCCTTCAACACAATGTCCATTGCTTCACGAATGGTTACCTCTGATTTAATAGCACTGATTCTCATGCGTGGAACCATTACCTGGCGCACCACACGGTCATCAAAATCAAAAACGTTTTGGATCAACTCGCGCTCTGAAGGTTCGATAGCACCGCCTTCTTCACTTTCGGCAATGATTAGTTTCAACTCATCTTCCGAGTGGATCTCCTGCTCACTGATCGGGCGAATACCAAACATTCTTAAAAAAGTATTCGCCATCCCATTGAGCAACCAAATGAACGGACGAAACACGAAATAGAAAATCTGGAGCGGTACAGAAACTTTTAATGTGATAGATGTCGGGTAACGAATAGCCAATGATTTTGGGGCGAGTTCTCCAAAAACGATATGCATTACGGTCAGGAAAAAGAAAGCCAGCGGTAAGGCAATAGCATGTGAAACGGTTTCACTCATTTCATATCCCAGGGCCTGCATGGCGTTCAGAATTATTTTGGACATCACATCTTCACCCACCCATCCTAATCCAAGGCTGGCAAGCGTAATACCCAGTTGCGTGGCTGCCAAATAGCCATCGAGATTATCAATGATTGTAAGAGCCGTTTTCCGGGAAAAATTTCCTTTTTCCAAAGCGATTTGCGATGAACGAACCTTTACGATGGCAAACTCCGCAGCAACAAAAAAACCGTTAAGTAAAACGAGAAAAATTGTGAATAGAACATCAAAGGCCATGATTGGTCTTGTATTAAGCAGGCAAAGATAAAATAACTCTTGGGATTAGGGAAATGACCCAAGTTAGGGAGTTTTTAAGCAAGCCAGGCTTCAAAACGCCTCAAGCTTGGTCGGTTTTACCTCAAGCCTACAGCTTGTTGCCTGCGGCCCTAAGCCGAGTATTTGCCTGCGTATCAAATCTTTTTTTCCAGGGCGGTTATTTTCGCCTGAGCTTCTTTCTTTCCTAACGAAAGTGATTTTTTATATAAGTCAATTGCTTCCTGATAGGATGCTTTTTTCTTTTTAGCTGAAAACTTGGTGCGATTGGCAGTTTCTTCAACAGCTTGCGCGCGCGCAAAATACGCATCAGCCTCGCTTACTTTTGAGTTAATCATCAACTCCTGTATGCGCGTTTCAATGAGCGCTAATTCTTCTTCTTTGGCCCTGATTTGCTCGTCCTTCTGAGCGAGCTCATCTTCCTGAAGTTTGATGGTTTGGCTTAGGTTTT
>DASTYM010000289.1:0-15949 GCA_035764995.1 Cyclobacteriaceae bacterium
TCAAAACCTTTTTGAATATCGATAAGGATGAGTGCGGTGTTTGAATTCATGATGAAGGGTTTAATTCTTTCAGGATTCCGTTGATCGTTACAAGATGGTGATCGTCATGCTCGGCATCAAACCACGCGAGGTCAACTGGAGTCATTTCAACTTTTAGACGTGGATGTAACGATGATTTTAGTAAATCACTTTCACGAATCGACTTGTACTTCGTTAAGTTTTTGAGGCGATTGTTTTTGAATAATTCTAGTACTCTTTCAATAGACCACGGATTGTAATCCTGCGGCTCAAACACTGCAGGTGACATCGGGGTGATTCCGTTTACCATTTCATCAAGTCGTTTGTTTGCTATTTCATCGACTTCCGCTAAATGTCCAATGTTTTGCTTAATCGACCATTTATTGTTGAGCTTGTTTGATAGAACCTTGTCATCAACACCTTTAACTTTTGTTTGAATTCTTACGATGCTTCCTTCGAGTCTTTCTAAAAAGTACGGAAGCATTTCTTTCGGATAGCCGAATTTCAAATTACGTTCGAACCAGGGTAGATTATTCATGACTTTTAAATTTGTTCCGCAGAAAAACCGTTTGCGCGTACTTCTTTTACACGCTGTTCAAAGCTAATCTCTTTACCAAGCGGGTCTTCCAATGGTTTAAATTGATCAACCAGCTCTTGTGAATGTGCTTCCGATTTGCTCGTTTTGAAATTGTAGTGTGTAAAGGTTGTCCAGATGATTGATTTCAAAACTTTCTTGTCTATATCCCACATGGTCATTTCTACCTGGATGTCGCGCTGGTCGAATTTCAGGATTCGGGATTGAATCACAACCTTTTCCATCAGCAGAGCCGGGCGGAGGTACGCAATCTGATTTTGAGTTACCACCCAGCTCAACAGTTTTTGTTGTGCGTATGTATAGGGATTAAATTGGTAGTGCAGGTAAAGATGATCTTCACGTGCATTAATAAAGTAATCAATGTAGCGTGAATTGTTTAAGTGATTGAAAGGATCACAATCCGGGAAACGGATCAGCACACGGCTTTCGGGTCTTTTGACGAGGGGCATCTTGTTCCAAGTTTAGTTTTTCAAATTTTGTTTCAGCGTCTCAGGCCCCAAGCCTCAAGCTTCAAGCTCTTTCGTTGTTACTGACATAGCTTGCGGCTTGTGGCGTGCAGCTTGAGGCTTATGTGATATTTAGTTTCATCAAAATATCTGTTTGCGCATCTTTTCCCAACATGAAAACATGCGAACCAAATTGTTCGAAACCCAACTTCTTATAAAACTGCTGTGCGCGATGGTTGTGTTCCCAAACACCCAGCCAAACGATGTCAGCATGTTGCTTTCTGCACAAATCAAGACAATAATTCATGAGCGCTTTTCCAATGCCTTTACCGATGAACTTCCCGAGAGCATAAATCCGTTGCAACTCAAGTGTCTTTTTTCCAGGGAATTGATTATCCACTTCATCAGATTGCCGAATACGAGCGTATCCGGCTATTTCGCTATTTACATAAGCAATGATGTATGAACTTCCCGGCTCGATAATTTCCTCTTCGATCTTAGAAACATGAAATGCCTCATTCGTATAGGTCCAGAAATCTTCAGGATTATTTACTTTTTCGAACGATTCACAAAAAGTATCTACTGCCAGTTTAGCCAGCACGGAAGCATGAGAAGGATCTGCATGAACCAATAGGAGATTTTCCATTATAAAATCAATTCCATTTTAATATCGCTGCGTTCGTACACAGCATCGACAGGGATTTCCTTAAATCCAAGCTTGCGATACATAGTTATTGCCGGAACAAGAACTGTGTTCGAGTATAGAATGATTTTATGAGCACCTAGTTGTCGTGCTTTAATAATAGCAGCTTCAGATAAAAGCAATCCAACGTGCTGACCGCGGAATTTTTCATCCACGGCCATTTTTGTGAACTCGTAAACGCCTGATTCAACATATTTAAGTGCAACTGTGCCTGCAATCTCTTTATCGCAGCTGGCCATTAAGATAGATCCGCCTTTTTTTAAAATGTGTTCATCGGGATGTTGAAGTACAGCAGTATCAATGGGTTCCATCCAGAAATACTTCTCGATCCAGTCACGGTTGAATTTTTCGAACCAGGGTTGGTGCTCAGGTTTGTATTCGAGTATTGTGAGTTCCATTACATCCATACACCTCGTTGAACTTTATTTTTTTCAATTTTCAGAAACCCACCATCAACAATAAAAAGCTTGGCACCAGTTTTTGTTGAGCTGCGATGTGCACTCACGTCATCTGAAACCTGGTAACTCATACCTTGCTTCAAAACGAATTGCCTTCCATCTTTTAGCTCAGTTGTAAGTTCCCCCTCCAAACAAAATAAGATGTGCCCTTTTGTACACCAGTGATTCGCTTTGTAGCCAGGAGAATATTCCACTACGCGTACGCGCAAGTCACCCCACTGCATCGTGCGCCAGTGTGATTTTCCACACTCGCCCACATGCTCGGTTGTCATCAAAGCATTCCAATCGGTTGTTTGGAATGGTACCAGGTTTTTTATCGGCTGAAGGATGCTTTCCATAAATCGCGAAGTTGGTAACCACGGTTAACGATATAAATTCCTGCAACAGTTACTAAAATGGCCAGTCCGATTTTTGTATTGAGCTTTTCGCCCAACACAGCCCAGCCAAGTACGACAGCCACCAATGGATTCACATATGCATACAACGACACGATCGTCATCGGTAATTTTCTTAGTGCATAGGAGTAAGATGCGTATGCGATAATGGATCCAAACACAATTAAGTACAGTAAAGAGTAACCTGCTTCAGGAGTCCAGCTTACGGAACTTAAATCGTCAAATAGCAAACTGAATGGAAGCACTAACAGTCCTCCGAAAAACATTTGTAATCCGGCATTCATGAACGGGTTCGTATTGCTGTTATTCTTTTTGATCCAGATACTTCCTGCCGCCCAGCTGAACACAGCCACCAGTGTTACTAAAATCCCCATGAGGTATTCAATATTGGAGAATTCACTGATGTGTTCTCCAAAAATCATGATAATCCCTGTTAACCCGATGGCCACACCAAGTACAATGGGTACCGTAGGTTTTTCTTCTTTGTTGATTGAAACGTTGATCAGGATCACCACCATCGGCATGAGTGAGCAGATAATGGCAGCGATACCGCTGGGAATATGCATTTCGGACCATGCTACAAGTCCATTGCCCATCGAAATGAGAAAAAATCCGGCAATCGCCTGTTTAATCATTTGATCTTTTGTTGGTTTGACAGCTTTGGCAATGGCCAGCATAAAACCAACCAGGATTGCTCCTGCAGTAATTTGACGCAAGGCCGTAAAAAGGAAGGGTGGAAAATGCAAAACCGCTATCCGAAGGGCCAGGTATGTAGTGCCCCAGATGATGCAAACGGCTGCAAGAGCAATGTAAGCGATCAGTAATTCTCTTTTCATCGGTATCGAAGTTAAGGACTTAAAACTTCTCATTTATACGAAAATAAAACAGTTTCAGTTTTATGTATTTTAACCATATCAGTTTGGTATTTTTGGGTGATTTTGGAATGCCTCAGCTGCCGGATTTACAACCCATAAACGCTGAATCCGTTAAGCCCGATTGAGATCAGGAAGGCGTATCTTTAATAAAATAAGAAGTGACTGAATTCGTCATCTTATATGTGATTAAACGACATGAATTGGAGGAAAAATTCTACATTATTAACGCCTGAGTTTGAACGAGAGATTGTTCACAGTGAATACCAGCGGAGCAAGCTGCTGATTGGATTGTTTTCGCTGGCCATTGTGATTGCGAGCGTTAACTTTTTTTTGCTGGACGATACCGTCAAATTTCTTTTTGGTGGTGCGGGCAATTACTTCTTTGTGATTGGATGGCTCGGCTGTCTGGTCCTTTATGAGGCGATTATTCTACAGCTCATTTCCTATTGGAGGAAGAAATATCAGCGGGTAAGCAAACATTTTCGCTATTGGCATACGGTGATCGAAGTTTCATTCCCCAGCTTCCTGATCCTGTATATGGTTTGGGCGCAGAAACAACTTGGCTTCATCGATTCACCGGTTATTTTCATTTACCCGTTGTTCATTACGCTTTCTGTTTTGCACCTTGACTTCAGAACGAGCATGCAAACAGCTGTGATGGCGGCTGTTCAGTATAGTCTGATCGTTTATTATGGATTTAACATGGCAGATGTTAAGACAACGTTCGAAGATGTAATTCCTGAAAATACTTTTTACCTGCGAAGTGTGGTAATGATCATTGGCGGTATGGCAGGTGGTTTTGTTGCCGAAGAAATGAGGAGAAGAATCCAGGCCTCGTTCGATATTCAACGTGCAAAAAATGAAATGGAAGTTTTGTTTGGTCAGCAGGTATCGAAAGAAGTGTTAACAACACTGGTTGAAGAAAGAGGTATTGCCAAGAAACAGGAGGCAACGGTGTTGGCGATGGACATCCGTAACTTCACGTCCTTTGCTGAAACCCGTACGCCCGATGAAATCATGGATTATCAGAATAAGATATTTGGACCCGTGATTGACATCATTAACCAACATCAGGGAGTTGTCAATCAAATCATGGGCGATGGATTGATGGCAACGTTTGGAACACCTGTTTCAAATCCGCTTCACGCGGATATGGCTTTTGAGACTTCCCTTCGGATTTTGAACAAAGTTCGTGAACTGGTCTCCAACGAGATTATTCCCGAAACAAGAATTGGGCTGGGCCTTCATACGGGAGATGTTGTAACCGGAAATATCGGAAACGAAAGCCGGAAGCAATATTCTATCAGCGGATCGGCTGTTATTATTGCTTTCAGAGTGGAGCAACTCAACAAACAATTTGGTACCGAGCTTCTGATCACCAATGCGGTAAAAGACAAAATTGTTCCCGGAAGAATTCAACTGGACTCACTGGGTATGCAGTCTATGAAAGGCTTTGGTAATGTAGTTGAAGTGTTTAAAGCCGGTGCTTAAAAAGCATTAGACGGATAGTAGTACATCAACAGGGCAATAGTGAACCCGATGATGGATGCAACAAATCCAAACATAAAGAAACTGTATGAATAACGTAGAAGCTTGTATTTACGAGCCAGTACTTGCCCGTTGTAATAAATATCCATGATTAAACTTCCATACAGGAAATCTGCGTCTTTCATCATCTGGCGCATGCCCCAATCGTAGTTGGGGAACTCCATGCCATGAAAATTTCCAAAGAAAAGAAGATTAGTCTTTTTCTCTTCAATGTCTTTACGGGTAAACTTTCCTAACGAAACATTAGGACGTGTTGCCAGAATAGCGAATACAATTGTCACCAAACATGTGAAGACCAACATGAGTGTTGGAATCAACAGGTTTGGAAACTCTTCAAGCTTGCGGAATAAGACCGTGATCACTACCGAGAGAATAATCGAGTTGATCGAAATCATAATGTTTGATTTCGTATCAGCCATTCCGCTTAAAGTTGTATGATTTTCAGAAGCGATCTTGAACATGGTTTCAATCCCGCGATCGGGGTTGGCTTTCTTGTCCAGTTTCTTTTGAAGTTTTTCCAACTCCTTCTCCAGGTTTTTTACGTAGTCTTTATCCATGCCAGGCTTGAGCATTTTTTTAAACTTTTTAATATTTTTCTTTTTTCGCTCCTGCAGAATAGTTTGCCCGTAAGGCGTAAAGTATTGGTGCTGCTTTAAAAAATTCAGATTGAACTGGATCCATTCTTCATCGGATTCGAATTTCATTTGTTTGATGGATTCGAACTCGTTGCGCAGATCATTACTGCAATTCATAATGTCTCCATTGCCCAAGTGATGCATATCTGCATCACACAGAACTTTTTCAAGGTTATTTTTTGGGTTTTGAGGCATGCGCGTGGCTTCAATCAACCCTTTTACAGCATCAATCTTGCTTTTTGGGGCACCCCATTCCTGTAACAACTGAACAGCATTCTGAACAGCAACCTCTTCGTGGTTATTAACATCTTTCCGGTAGCCTGTGTCATGAAACCAGGCAGCGACTATGGCTGTTTCAAGCTCGTCATCTGTAAGATTCGAAGCCCGACCGATTTCTTCCACCGCAGCGGCCACGCTCTCGGTATGCTTCATGTTGTGATAGGTATAAACCTCGGGAAGATTGCTTAAAATCTTTTCGGCATACGCTTTGGATTTCTGAATCAATTCGGTCTTCATGATGTTTTAGAGCCATTAGACTATTAAAAATAGCAAGGATTTGTTCATCTTGGGCATAAACGCTGAATTCGTTTACCTGGTTCAACTTAAAAAAATTGCAGATCGCGTTATCTTTATAAACATGTCCAGGTTACTATCTATTCTCGCCCTCTTTATTTCCCCCTTTTTGGTAATAGCACAGTCTGATAATTTTCACTTGTACCTCATTGGCGATGGCGGGAAACTGGACAAGGTTTCTGCTCCGTATAAATCCACCTTGCAACAACAGATTGCTAACGACCAAACCCCTTCAGCCATTGTTTTTCTTGGCGACAATATTTATCCGAAGGGGATGATGAATGAGGGTGATAAAAACAGAAGACGTACCGAGGCTGTCTTGCAAGCTCACCTCGATTTAGTACCCGGCTTTACAGGAAAAGTAATTTTTGTTCCCGGCAATCACGATTGGAAACGAGGAAGCAGGGAAGGATTGCAGTTTATTTTGAACCAGCAAACATGGGTTGATTCGTTAAAAAATAAAAACATTCAGGTCCTCCCGGGTAATGGTTGTCCGGGCCCGATTGAGGTTCCATTAAGTGATAAACTTATTCTTATTGTGATTGACACACAATGGTGGCTGCACGCCTGGGAGAAGCCGGAAGGTGAGACAAGTTCGTGCGATTGCAAAACAAAAGCGGATTTTACAGTCCAACTCGATGACATGTTGCGCAGAAATAAAAACAAGCGTGTCATAGTTACAGCGCACCATCCCGTGATCACATATGGCGAGCATGGTGGTGTTTACTCATTTAAAGATCATGTGTTCCCGTTAACGGATGCACATAAAAGTCTTTACATCCCGTTGCCTGTTGTTGGCTCATTGTACCCGATGTATAGAAAAATTTTTGGAAGCATACAGGATCTGGCGCATCCGCAGTACAAGGCCTTTAGCGAAGGGATGATGAAAATCCTTGAGCAGTATCCTGGAGTGGTCTATGCTTCTGGTCATGATCATTCATTACAGTATAGTGTGAAAGACAGTGTTCACTATGTTGTAAGCGGCACGGGTTCAAAAAATTCACATGTGAAGAAGAAGGGATATGCGAAGTATGTTGCGTCAGAATTGGGATATGTCAGATTGGTTGTGGGCGATCATGAGGATAAATTTCAATACGTAACGGGGAACAAAATTTCTTTCGAAAGGGAAATTGGCTCAGCGCCAAAAGAACAGCCTGATACGATTGCTCAAAAGCAATTAGTAAAAGGCGTTATCGAAGTTCAAGCCAGCAACCGATACCACGCAACCCGCTCACGGGAAAAATGGTTGGGAGAAAATTATCGGGAAGAGTGGAAGCAAAAAATTACTGCACCTGTTTTTGATATTGGAAAAGAAGAAGGTGGTTTGAAAATTCTTCAACGTGGAGGAGGAAATCAAACACTTTCATTAAGGCTGGAGGATTCAACGGGGCGTGAATACACGTTGCGTTCAATTGAAAAGTTCCCAGAGCGTGCATTGCCTGAACCGCTTCGAAAAACATTTGCGAAAGATTTTGTACAGGATCAGATTTCGGCAGCTCATCCGTATGCAGCGATTGTAGTTCCGGATCTTGCAGCAGCAGCAGGCATTTATCATACGAACCCAAAGGTCGTTTACGTTCCGAATGATCCTCGTTTCGGTGTTTATCAAAGAGATTTCGCGAACCAGGTGATGCTGTTTGAAGAACGTCCTGCAGGCAGCGGCAATGGAATGGAATTTTTTGGCAATGCTGACAAGATTATAAGTACAACCAAACTGCTGGAGCAATTGCAGAAAGATAATGACAATGCAGTTGATCAGAAGTTTTTCCTTCGTTCGCGTTTGTTTGATATGTGGATTGGTGATTGGGACCGCCACGAAGATCAATGGCGCTGGGCGGAGTTTGATTCAAAGAATGGCAAAAAATTCAAACCGATTCCGCGCGACCGTGATCAGGCTTTCTTTATTAATGAAGGAAGAATTCCAAAACTGTTGAGCAAACCGTTCCTATTGTTCCAGTTTGAAGGTTTTAATAAAGAAGTGAGAACGCCTTCGGGACTGATGTTCAGCGGCCGCTATATCGATCGAAAATTTTTAACCGAACTCTCCAAAGAGGAGTGGGCAAAAGTTGCCGATGATCTGGCATCCAGTGTGAGCGATCAGGAAATTGAATCAGCCATTAGAGAATGGCCGGAAGAGATTTTCAAACTACACGGTGAAGAGATTATTGGGAAGTTAAAATCGAGAAGAGCGAACCTTAGGAATGATGCTTTAAAACATTACCTGTTTTTGGCAAGGGAAGTAAGTATTACCGGCTCAGATAAGCGGGAGTTATTTGAGGTAGAAAGAAAAGAAAATGGAAACGTTAACATTTTGGGATTCAACATTAATAAAGAAGGAGAGAAGGGAAAGAAATTTTATGAACGTGAATTCTTTGAAAGCGAAACCCGCGAGATCCGGTTATACGGTTTGGCTGGCGATGATCACTTTGTGTTTACAGGAAAGAAAAATAAAATCAAGATCAGGGTAATTGCAGGTGCAGGAAATGACCTTGTGGATGTGAAGAAGGATAAAGGAATTTTGTTGTATGATGTGAAGAATGAAGTAGTGTTTTCCGAAGGAGCAAACGTGAAAGACCGCACATCAACTGACCTGAAAGTAAATGAGTACAACTGGAGAGATTTTAAATACGGAAGAAAAGCACCATTAGTGTTTGGTGCGTACAACGTTGACGATGGGCTTTTCATTGGAGGCGGTTATCTGGTGATCAACCAGGGATTTAGAAAAGAGCCTTTCAAGTTGAGACATGTTTTGTTGGGCAGTTATGCGATCAACACAAGTTCTTTCAATTTCAAGTATGATGGAAAGTTTACTGGCTTAATTGGTAAATGGGATGTTGAATTAAGTGCAGATATTAAATCTCCCAATTACGTAAACAACTTCTTTGGTTGGGGCAATGAGTCAGTGTTCGATAAACGCATTGAAGATAGTCCTACCATTGATGTGGAGGATGCGATTGATTATTACCGGGTCCGTTTTCGGGAAATCGTTATTGAGCCTAAGATTTCAAGAAAAATTGGTCAGGCGGGTTTTGTTAAAATCGGCCCCACGTTCCAATGGATTGAAATTGAAGAGCCAAAAGGCGATCGATATATTACGGAGTACAGCAATTCACTTGCGGAACCCATCATTGAGAAAAGTAAAAATTATAGTGGCCTGGCCTATTCGTGGGGTATCGATAAACGCAATCATCCAACGTTTACCACGCGCGGAGTTTATTTTGAGCAGCACTCGAGGTTCATGAAAGGAATTGATTCTCCCGATTTTTCTTCCAACAATGCTTCGCTTGCATTATATCAGTCTTTTAAGTTTCCTGCCATCGTTACATTTGCGGTTCGGGCTGGCGGAGGCGTGAATACCGGAGCCTATGAATTTTACCAGGCACAGGTGCTGGATGGCAAAACGGAGATCAGAGGATTTAGAAAGACGCGCTTCTATGGCGACAAAAAAGTTTATTTTAATAACGAGGTTCGCATCCGATTAGGCAGCATTCAATCCTATTTGTTCCCGGCACATGTTGGAATTTTGGGGTTCTATGATGTGGGAAGAATCTGGTATGAAGATTCCAGTGGTATTGATCCAACATCACCTTCTGGTAAATCAAATGCATGGCATAAAGGTTTTGGTGGCGGGTTGTGGCTAACACCTTTTAACCTGGCAGCTGTTGCAGCTGAGGTTGGTCACTCCAAAGAAGGCACATTGTTTTATATGCGACTCGGTTTCTTATTCTGATTACGTAATCTTGTAATCAATTGTAAAACCTTATTCTCTTGCTTAATATTTTCACCCTTATCGTATTCCTACGGGATTACAGGTTCCGTAGGAACAAAATGGTAGAAAGAGAACAGAAATTCATATGTACAACTTTCATCTTGTGCCTACGGCACTTCAATCCCTAAAAAATATGATTTCTACTCTTATCATATCCCTACGGGATTACATGTTCCGTAGGAACAAAATGTAGGTAGAAAAGAAAATAGAAATTCACATAGTCCTTTTTGGGGACGTAATTTACCTGATGTATTGTAAAGCAACAGTTACCAAAAAGCGATTTGTTTTGGGAAGCTCATCTTCGTCAGATGTTTTCAGGATAGCAAATTCAGTTGCCCCTACACTCATATTAAAAGAATCAGACAATTTTAATTTATAGACCGCTGCCAGCGAACCCGACATGTGATCTTGTTCATCCAGAACATGGTTGTTATGCCAGTAGGATGCTGTTAAGTCAAGATGTTTGGAGATAAAGAGCAGCCTGCCCCGGTTTACCCAATCGAGATTTTCGGTTTCAATCACCACATTCCCTACGAAGGCTGTGTAATCTATCGTGAAATGTGGGTTTAATTTATAAGCATTTACCAGGATAACCGACATATCTGAACCGGTATCCACAACTCCATGCAGTTGTTCCAGGAAAATTCCAATATGAGGTGTGATCGTAAACCGATCCGAGAGTTTAAAATTCTTGTAAAAAGCCAACAGGGAGAAATTATTATCAGAAGTATGATCCTTTAAATCAATTGCTTTGTAAAAGAAGAAACCCCACCTCGGTCTGTTAAGTGTAAAGTTGACATCGAAAGCAGGATTTTCTGTGCTGATCCGTCCACCGTACAAAAACATACCACGAGTGTGAAGACGGGTTGTAACTTTGATTTGAGTTTTGCGGGGTGTTAGTATTTCTTTTTTTGCAGTACTATCAGTTTCCTGCAGGGGTTGCGCAAACAAGCATGTTCCAACGAGCAAAAGCAGCGATGGGATTAGAATCTTTTTGGTCATGGCAATACAATTTTGTTCGACAAAACTTTCCGTTTTTCGATCGGCTTTCAACCCGCTTCTTGCTGATTATTTTTTCTGAAATTTTAGTATTAATACGTGCAAAAAACAGTTTCAGTTTTATTAATTTTGGCCATATCAGTTAAGCATGGTTACAAGTCACCGGTCCCCAGTCACCGGTAACTGGTAACCGGAAACCAGCAACGAATTATGGAAACAATCATCAAACCCGATCACAAATACATTGATGTAGCAGATCGAATTGAAAAACTGATTGAAAACGGTGTATTGAAAGTTGGTGATAAACTTCTTTCGGTTCGCGCCTTGAGTAAGGAGCAGGGGATTAGTTTGAGTACAGCTTTTCAATCGTATTATCACTTGGAAAGCAAAGGGTTGATTGAAGCGCGGCCGCAATCGGGTTATTACGTTAAGTTTAGCCCTGAGCATATTTTAAATCTTCCTACATGTTGCGAGCCGTTGAACGATGCAGTTCCCGTAAGTGTCGATGAAATGATCAGCAGTGTTTATCATGATCTTAATAATGATAAGCTCATTCATTTCTCTCTTGGTGTTCCATCCATTCAATTATTACCGGCAGCGAAACTTAATAAAGCTGTAACGCAAGCGATACGCGAATCGAAATCAAGTTGTATGGGTTATGAACACATACAAGGAAATGTTTCGTTGCGCAGACAAATTGCAAGACAGGCATTTAACTGGGGAGGCACACCAACTGAAGATGACATTATTGTGACCGCTGGTTGTGTGGAAGCATTAGCACTCTGTATCAAAGCAGTAACAAAACCGGGAGACACCGTTGCTATTGAAAGCCCGACTTATTTTGCGGTGTTTCAGGTAATGGAAAGTCATGGATTGAAAGTTGTTGAGATCCCCAATCATCCTGAAACAGGAATTGATCTCGATTACCTGGAAATGGCGATTCCCCGGTTCGAGTTCAAGGCATGTTTGTTCGTGTGCAACTTCAACAACCCTATGGGAAGCTGCATGCCAGATGAAAATAAAAAACGTTTGGTCGATATGCTTGCCAGGAAAGAAATCCCGCTCATCGAAGATGATATTTATGGTGAGATGTATTTCGGAAAAACCAGACCCAAAACATGTAAGTCGTTCGACAAAAAAGGATTGGTGTTACATTGCTCATCGTTTTCCAAATCCCTGGCACCTGGTTATCGCATTGGTTGGATCATTCCCGGAAAATTTAAAGACCGTGTTATCAAACTAAAACGGATGCATACGGTTGCTACTAATACACTGGCCCAGGCTGCCATTGCGTTGTTTTTGAGTAACGGTCGCTATGAGTTGCATTTGAGGCATTTAAGAAAGGCTCTTCATATGCAATCCCTCAAGTATGTTCAGGCGATTTGCGAATACTTTCCGGAAGACACCTGTATTACCAGGCCGCAAGGCGGATTTGTATTGTGGGTTGAACTCAACAAAAAGATTGACACCTATAAGCTCCATAAAAAAGCCCTGAAACATAACATTGGTATAGCTCCGGGTCAAATATTCTCCTCTCAAAACCGGTTTGCAAACTGTTTCCGGTTGAGTTACGGAGAACCCTGGAGTAACCGGATTGAAGAAGGTATCAAAACGTTGGGAAAGCTCGTAAAAGAAATGCGATAAATGTGACGGTTTGTGGGGACACTAACCAGGAGTAAGATATATTTGCCGACAAATTTTCTAACCCTTGCAAGTTTTATTCATTGTCTTTCTGGTCGCTGTAGGGATACAGCTTATCTATATAACCGTTTTTCTTATCGCCATCCTTAAAAAGGAATCAGGTGTAGGTTCTGAAACACAACCGGTTTCGGTTATTGTGTGTGCCCATGACGAAGAGCAAAACCTGCGCGAACTCGTCCCTATACTGTTGCAGCAAAAGCATCCGGCATTTGAAATCATTATTGTGAACGATCGCTCCAACGATGGTACCTATGATTTTCTGTTGGAGGAAACCAAAAAGGTGGAGACGCATAATAATGCGTCTTTACGGATGGTGCATGCTGCAGCTGTTCCTGCTCATGTGAATGGAAAAAAATTTGGCATCACACTCGGAATCAAAGCAGCTAAATACGACTGGATTGTTTTAACCGATGCCGACTGCAGACCCAACTCTGATCAATGGCTTCAGTCGATCAGTGCTCAATGTACGGGTGATAAAGAAATTATACTGGGATATTCTTCTTATCAAAAAGAAGATGGACTTCTCAACCTGTTCATTCGCTTCGAAACATTGCTTACTGCCATTCAATATGTATCATATGCCATTCTGGGGAATCCTTATATGGGCGTTGGACGCAATTTAGCGTATCGAAAATCGTTGTTTCTCAATAATAAAGGATTTAATGGCTTTCTGGGTGTAACGGGAGGGGATGATGACTTGTTTGTGAATCAACACGCGCATGCAAAAAATACGGCTGTGACCTTGGGTGAAGAATCAATTATATATTCTGTTCCCAAGCGAACCTTGCAGGAATTTTTTAATCAGAAAGTAAGACACCTCTCGGTAGGTAAAAAATACCGATTTAAGCACAAGCTATTGCTGGGAGTTTTTTCACTCACGCAGTTGATAACCTGGCTTTTGGGATTACCGCTATTATTTATTTTTTCGGGTTATTTGTGGGTTTTAGGGGCATTCATTACCCGGATTTTATTGCTATCCATAACCACTTATCAGGCGGCCAGGCGATTTGGGCACAAATTTGAATCCTGGAGTGTTCCCCTCTTAGATTTTCTTTTTGTGATTTATTATCTTTCAACGGCACCAGTGGCCTTATTAACAAAAAAGATCAGATGGAGGAACTAGAACGGCAATTTTCGGATAAGGCACTGGAAGATTTCCGCCTGATTGATGAGGCCGTTCAGAATAACGATGAAAAGGCATACGCTAAATTATTGCAGCGCTACAAACGCCCTGTGTACCATATGATCTTAAAAATGGTGCGCAATGTCGATGATGCCGAAGATCTCACCATCGAATCGTTTGCGAAAGCATTCCGAAGTCTTCATAAATTCAAAAAGGATTTTACGTTCAGCACGTGGTTATTCAGAATTGCCACCAACAACACCATCGATCAGATCCGAAAAAAGAAACTCAATACTATGAGTATCGATAACACCTTTACAGATGATAATGGCGATGGAATTTCTATTGAGGTAGAAGATGAAAACCTCGATCCACAGGAAGAAACGATCAAGTCACAAAAAGCCGAGCTAATACAAGTGTTTGTTGACAAGCTCCCTCCGAAGTATCAAAAGCTGGTTCGCCTGCGATATTTCAACGAACTGTCGTACGAAGAAATAGCCGTTGAACTGGAAGCACCACTCGGAACCGTAAAAGCCCAACTTCACCGCGCACGCGAACTTATGTTTGAAATGGTGAAGAACAAAAGAGATCATATTTAGTCATTAGTCACTAGTCATTAGTCTTGAGATTTCTCAGAAACAGCTAATGACAATGGCAAATGACTAATTACCAATGACCAATGACTACCATCGAACAATACTTCCCCAACCTAACTGAAAAACAACAAGACCAATTTGCAAAACTCTATTCATTGTACAGAGAATGGAACGAAAAGATCAATGTCATCTCACGAAAAGATATTGAAAACCTGTATATCAATCATGTTCTTCATTCATTAGGTATTGCGAAAGTGATGTCGTTTAAGCGGGACGCCCAGGTGTTGGATGTGGGCACAGGAGGAGGCTTCCCTGGAATTCCGCTGGCCATTCTTTTCCCTGAAACCAATTTTCATTTAGTGGATTCCATCGGAAAGAAAATTACGGTGGTGAATGCCGTGGCGGAAGGACTGGGATTAAAAAATGTGAAAGGCGAACAAATCCGTGCCGAGCAGATCAAAGGCAAATATGATTTTATTGTAAGCCGGGCCGTTACGCGACTCAAAGAATTTTATGGATGGATTCATCAGAAAGTAAAAGATAAATCAGTGCACGACCTCGATAACGGAATTCTCTATTTAAAAGGTGGTGATTTGGATGAGGAATTGAGTGAGTTGAAAAAGCCTTACAGTTTGTACAGCCTTTCAGATTATTTCAAGGAAGAATTTTTCGAGACCAAGAAAGTGGTTTACGTCCCTTTATAAAATGGAATATCGAAGTCCGAACGCTGAATGATGAATGATGAACTTCGGACTTCGACATTCATCATTCGATATTCGAACTTCAAAGCTGACTTTAGAAATTCTAAAAAGCCCTATAGCCTTTATAGTCTTTCCGATTATTTCAATGAAGAATTTTTCGAGACCAAGAAAGTGGTTTATGTCCCTTTATAAAAAGAATATCGAAGCCCGAATGCTGAATGCTGAATGATGAACTTCGGACTTCGATATTCATCATTCGATATTCGAACGTCAAAGCTGACTTTAGAAATTCTTCTAAGCATGAGCCTTATGCATGGCTAACATCTCATTAAACACCTGCTGCTTAATCTCAGCAACCTGATCGATCGTCTTTCCGGTTACATCGAGTTCTTCTCCAACAATAATCTTAATTTTCCCAGGCCTCATTTCAATAGTTCCGGGAGGCATAAGTCTGCCTGCACCAATCACAACAAGGGGAACAATTGGAATTTGAGTTTCAACAGCAATTCTGAATGCACCATCTTTGAAAGGCTGTAGAATTTCTTTCGTACGATTTTGAGTTCCTTCGGCAAAAATTAATGCAGGAACTCCATGGCCCAGAATTTCACGTATTTTTTCAATACTCTTTTTCCTGCTTTGAGCATTCGAACGATCTACCACAACAGTAGCACCTCGAACAACCAATCCAAACAATGGAATTTTTAATAATTCTTTTTTGGCGATGGGCCTGAATTCACTGGGTATCAACAAACGTAATCCGGGCAAATCCAGAAACGAAGTGTGGTTGCTTACATAGATATAAGATTTTCCTTTC
>DASTYM010000290.1:0-10857 GCA_035764995.1 Cyclobacteriaceae bacterium
ATTAGAAACTTGATTGAAAGTTCCATTCAACTGCGCCCCGCTTGTATTTCCTTCTACTCCATTTATATCTGCATTAACATATTCACCTGAAATTGTCGCAATGCAATTTGTTATTCCAGCTTGAGTAACATTCCAATAACGACTGATGAAATTAGAAGTGCTGGCATTGTTCGGATGTTTAGCATCCACAACCGACACGCTAACATCTGCAGGGAATCCGCTTCCGGAAGTTACATTCACCGTAACCGGAGAGTATTCAATAGTACCTGTATTTTCACCGATGGGGAAGAAGTATGATCCTGTTGAATTGAATGTTTTAACAACTTCATCCCCACCTGTAGCAATAATCATCTTTGCTGCTGTGAATGGCGCTCCGGCAATAGCAGGTGAAGATGCACCCAGTGTCAGATTATATCCTCCTAAATTAAGATTACCAAGTGTTAGGGTAAGTGTACCATTTACGGAAGTATTCCCGGTTAATGTTGCCTGGCCAGCGCTTTGGTTAATTGTAAGGTTATTGTAGGCTGTCGGGAAAACATTCTGTGTTCCACCAGTGTAATGCACGGTGTTTCCGGCTGCTGTTGCATCCAATGAAGAAATTAGATGCGTACCTCCAATACTTAGGCTTGTGCCTGCACCTTGTACCCATGAACCCGTAATAGTCAGGTTCGTACCAACGGTAATAGTTCCATTATTGGTAAGGGTAATTGCATTCACTAAAAGGTTTGGAATTGAAAGCGAACCTGTGATGCTTTGAGGATTCGTATTAAAGGAATATTGACCTGATCCCGCCACAAAAGTGGCACCATTAAACGTTAGGCCGTTTTCAAACGCAATTGCTTCATTGACTGAACAATTCCATGTACCACCTGAGTTAATTGTTACTAATCCCGAAAATGTTTTTGTCCCCGCTGTTGACGTTATGTTTAATGTGCCACTGGTTCCAGCTCCTACCGTGGTAGTTCCGTTCACTGTTAAATTGAAGCCTGCTGCATTAAATGTAGTGTTGTTGCCAATATCCAGATTCCCTCCAATGGAAAGACCAACTACAGTTGTTGTTGAGACAGTTCCTGATAAAGTAAGATTACTACTAATAGAAACGGTACCCGTTCCAAGCGTTTTAGCTCCGCTACCAGAAAAAGAAAGGTTAGAATAATTAACAGATTTAATTGTCTGTGCTGTCCCAGTATAATTTACTGTATTTGTATTGGTAACAGCATCAATATTTGTGATCCCAGATGTACCACCAATGTTTAAAACAGCCCCACTCCCCTGCAAAAGAGTACCCGTTCCGCTCAACGCAGTACCAACAGTCAGGGTGTTATCATTGGTGAGTGTAATTCCTGTTACCGTAATACTGGCAATCGTAAATGTTCCAGTGAGTGCCTGATCATTCGTATTGAAGGTTTGAGCGGTAGTACCTGCATTAAAGGTTGCGCTGGCATTTTTGGTGATCCCTCCTCTAAAAGTAACTCCATCATTTATTGTGTTATTCCAGGTGGCCCCGGCTGCGAGAGTAACCAGACCAGCAAATATCTTCGCCCCCGCAGTGCTTGTTGAAATTGTCAGGGTTCCACTTGTACCCCCTCCTATATTAGTAGTGCCATTTACAGTTACGTTAAAACCTGTAAGCGTAAATGAAGTACCATCTCCAATATTTAGATTATCCGTTATTGAAACATCATCAACCGTTGATGCAGATGCGGTGCCCAAGAATGTTAAGCTTCCGCCAAGTGTCCATGTACCTGTAACAGTTGAAAGAGTCTTCGCTCCACTCCCAGCTAAAACAAGATTGTAATAGTTAATTCCGGGAATCGTTTGCGCACCGCCATCGAATTCAACTGTTCCTGTGCCAACGTTGAAAGTAGATCCCGTCCCACGAGTAAATACTCCACCTATCTCCAGCGTACCATTACCCGAAAACGTAACTTCCGCATCAGCATCGGTATCTAAAGTCAGGTTTGCAGCAACATCCACCGATCCTGATCCTATCGTCAAGATTCCCTTCCTTGTAACGTTACCTCCATTGATTGTTAAATTTCCACCGATAATGAATGAATAAGATCCAACATCAATTTGATTCGTTGTAGCATCTACACCTGTTTGATCAATTAGAACATCTCCGGTTACTGTCAGGTCTGCATTCAGGGTAAGCGTTCGGGAACCACCAGTACTATTTAATGTAAGAGTACTCGCGAATGAGGGCTGATCTACCGTTATGGTATGACCTGCCGCAATTATTACATCGTCATCGGCATCGGGAATATTGTCAGCATCTGTACCAGTAATTGACCAAGTGGTGACTCCTCCATCCCAGCTACCGGAAGCAATCGATGTGAAAGTTGCCTGACCATAGCTATTTTGAATAATCAGTAAAAGGACTACCGCGAGAAATGGTCCCCAAAATCTACTCCAGGCCGATGACAGATTCGTTTTCAACTTGCAGACTCGGGGTTAGTGATTAATCGAAAACCATCACTTTTTTGATGCCATATAGAAGCATCGCTGAATCTGCACCTGCAAGAGGATATTTGGTCAGAACTATTAAGCTTCTGTAAGGACTTCAGCATAGGGGAAAGTTGGCCAACTATAACTTATCAATAGGTTTTAAAGGGCAAAAGTAACCTTTTTGCCATTATACATGCGTTTTTCAAAATTCTAAAACTGTCCATTCGACTTCAGTTTGATGAGCGCTATTTTATTTTGATTCACGAGGTTCATCGTTCCTAAAACCACGATATCTCCATTGGGTAATTCTGCTACAGCTTTGGAAATATCGTCATTGCCAGGTGCTCCGAACGTAATCGGGAAACCGGGTTCATCTACGAAATCGCGGGTAACCTTTGTTAACCAGATATCCCTGCTCCCACCGGATGTCATTACCTCACCCACCATGAGAATTTTATTGGCTCCTGCGGCTGCCACTGCTGTTGCTTCTCCTTCAAAGAAATGATTGGGATCATTTTTATCAACAACTGAAAAGTTGCCGACAATTCGCGAAGCAAAAATTCTCGGATTTCCGCTTCCACTGATAACCGATCCAACGGCAAAATATTCACCCAAGCCTGACTTGGCGATGGCGTTCATTCTTTCCTGCTCGAGCGGCCCGCCTGAATACAGGGGCGCTGAATTACTACCCTGCCCGTTCAGCTTGACATACCAAAAATCAAAATCATAATTCGATGTTGCAGAGGATTCACCGGAGTGCAGTGCATTTGAATAACCAGCAAAATAATATTGAGTCGGACTCACCTCAAAAACCTTAACCCCCATTGCTTCGGGCTCTCCACCAAACGATGTCAGCCATTGAGGGTCTTTTAAATAACTTTCTGAATAGCGAAGTGATAACAAATCAGTTTTATCTACGGGATCAACCAATGTATTATCTGCTGCCAGAACTCCTGTATCAGTTGTGTTTCCCGTTATGATAAAACCCCCATCTACAAGTGTCGTAAGAGAATTACCAAAATTTGATGGCAGATAAACATTATTAAGTTCAAGGCTATCAATCTTATTTCCGGTTGCATCTACCCGTAACACTTTAATATTCGTGTTACCCGCAATATCTATTACTTTGTTGGATAAGATCAAATATCCGCCAGCATATGTTCCTGCAATAATTGGTTCGATGTCTTTTGCATTTTCAGCTTTTTCGCCCAATAACTTTTCCCAGACGGTATTACCTTCTGAATCTGTTTTCGCCAGGTAAATTCTTCGTTCACCTGAGTTGGCCGGAAATTCTGACGTACCTAAAATTATCAACGATCCATCCGCATTCACAACGATATCTGCTCCATAATGATCTCCATCCAATCCATAGTATCGAACGAAATAATCTTTATAGCCTTCACCGCTCTCCGTATCGCACGACAAGACGAACACCAGGAATACGATCACCATTAAATTAAATCTAACCCTCATTCGCTCACCTTTTTGATGTTTCTTAAAATTCCCTTTGTTCTCGCCTTCTTCAATCTTCGCGGATTATACTGTGGCAGAACATAACCAAATGAAAGCGATAACACATCCATTCGTAAAAAGTCATCGACATGACCGCTTCTATAAATTTCCTCCTGATCTTTGTTAAACCTAAAGACAGCATCTTCTTTCACCAGATTATTTAATCCAATTGAGTAACGGAGATCAACAAACCAAAAATTAAGGCCGGTCTTTACCCTGATGCCTCCTCCAAAAACAATTGATTGATTGATACTATTCCGGGCATCTGTATAATTTCTGCTTGGACTCTCGTAATCTTCGGATACAAAATTATTTTTTCCGGAATTGTCGATTTCAGAACTAGCATCAATGTTTTTATAAACAATTTTTAATTTATCGGAGATCAGGAAACTCACAGAATATCCGGCATAACCAAAGGGCCGAATTCGTCCTATGTTATCTGTGTATTTCACCATCAACGGAATTGTAATCCAGTTTTGACGATCAGTCGACTCCAACAAGTCGCGACCAAATATACCTGTCCGTTCACGCTTAAATGCCGTGAGTGAATAGTTCAACTCTGCCGTAAGACCGAAGCGATCATAAAAATTCCAGTCAGCTCCAACACCTACCTGAAGCCCGGGCATAATTTTGTATTTATCATTGGTGGGCAGGTTGGGGGAAGTATAGGCATACAAGCTATTGATAACACGGGCAATAGAAATGTTGCCTCCAAGTTTTCCATAAAAAGCAAATACCGGATCCGCAGTAAATTTTTTACTGAGATACACTACATCAATTTGATGAAGCGCGGTATCGGGCAAAAATTCAGGATTGGCTCTGAGCAGTTCAAGATAACTGTTATCAGCTCCGATTGGATCTTCCAATAAAAGATATGTTTGTGCTAATAGTAAGTAGGCTCGTTGACGCTGCTCTCTCGAAAACCCTCGATCCAAACATGGCTTGAGCATTGCAGGAATATTATAGAATCGCCCTGCATCGTATTCGGCCGTGGCAGCATTGAGCTGCTCTTCGCACGTGTTGCCCTGTGCCCATAGTGATACACTGAGCATGCTGGTAACGATCAAGCCAACGATAGATTTCCAGACGTTCATTTATTCGTAATCCTTAATAAGAAGATTGGTGCAGGTATTTTCGAATTCAATATCCTTTCCGACATACCTGCTCCATTCTTCCAAAGTCATATTTCGTGATAATTTAGGACATACTTGTGTTGCTAATAAATTTGGATCCGTAGGCCAAATCCTGATTTCAGACTCATGACAAGCAGCAATCAGATAGTCTGAGCCTTTTGCAAAAGCGATATCCCAAATGAATCCATTATTGTTATCCATTACAATAGGTAAATCCTCAGGAAAATCAAGCACCCACATTTGAAGACGCTTGTCAGAACCGGCACTGGCCAGAAGCTTTCCATCCGGACTAAATTCGATATCATATACACCTGCCTTGTGCCCGGTAAGTTGTCTTTCATCCTTAGTGCGTTTAGCCATGTCAAACATTTTCACCAGGCCTCTTTTCTCTTTGATCTCGTAGGTTCCAAAGGCAAGTTTTTTTCCATCCGGACTAAAGCGCACCGAAAGAATTTGAGCTGCTGAATCTTTGTACACGACTTCAGGTTTTTTCGATTGCAGGTCAATTAAAACCAACTCACCAGACCAGGTTCCTCCTGCCAACAGTTTCCCATCCGGACTAACGGATATCGCTTTTAATTCATACGGTAAATTCACAAGCGTACTTGCTTTGCCTGTGAGGTGGTTAACAATTGATATCGATTTATCAGACTTACTTACAACAAAGCCCGAGTTATCAGGAAGGAATTCAATGTCGTTCGATGCACCCACCAATCCATTGACAATAACTGGTTTGGTGCTGCTATTTCTTAAATCAAAAATCTGAACAGCCGCAGAGTCTGTTCCATTCACCAAATAATTTTCATCATGGCTAAGGGCGACAATCCGGTTCGGATATGGATTCTCAAAACCAGTGGTTTGGCCCTTCAAGCTTTCGTAGTTTCCCGAGAAAATTCTGCCATCTGCTGCAGCTGCGTAAAACTGTGCAGTCTTGGAGGATACAGCAACCGAGTTCATGCGATTTCGCGCAGGGCCTTTTACCTTGATGGCGTTATACGATACACCTGATATTAACCGAAGTGAATGATACAATCCTGTATAGATGTAAGGATCATATTTCTTTCCATCATAACGTCTATGGAAAAGAAAGCCTTGCATCGCCAGCAAGCCCGAAAGATTTTTGTCATCGTCTTCAGCGACTGACTTGGCAGCCAATTCCTGGGCCTTAATAAGCATGAGAGCACGATTTGCTTTCTCTAAATTTGAGGTGGCCTCCTTGGTTTTCTCTTGTGCAACCTGACTTGCCTCCTTTTCTTTTTCTCCGGCTGCTATAGCTTTTTTCTCTTGTTCCTGGGCAGTTTGTAGTGCAGCAATGGCTCTATTTTTCTCTACCTCAAGTTGCTGCAATGTGGATTGCAATTCTTTGTTCAAATTCTCAGCCTCTTCTTTTGCTTTTTCAGCTTGCTGTTGCTGATCAACTGCAATTAACCGTTGTTTATCCGCCTCCTGCCGTTGGTTATCAGCTTCAGTTTTTTGCACTAAAGCAAGTTCGGTTTGATTGTTGGCTTCAATCTTCTGCAGGTATCCAAAGAAGAAGAACAGCATCGCGATCAATGCAGCGATACCCAAAATGATAGCGGTTGCACGTGCTCTGCGAAGCACACGCTTCTGCAGCATTTCCTGATTCTTGAGTTCGGCCTCATAGGTAATGCGGCTCGTATCGAGGAAAACAATGGCGCGTTCAAATGCCGGGTCGTAACGTTGCGCCCAATCGCGTGTCGGGCGTTGCTTCTTTTGCCAGTTAAGCGCGAGCTGCAAATCGGGCGGTCTCCACAAACCTGTCTTACCAATCTGATACATTGACGCAGCGTCAGAAAGACGTTTGTACATCGTGGCAGATTCAAATTCTTCCTCAACCCATACATCAAGTTTATTCCAGATACGCATCAAACTTTCGTGCGAGAGTTCGATCGTGGAGTCACTCTTCAGTGGTACATAATGAGCTGGCATCAGGAAAGACCTTCCTGGTTTGCGGAAATGTTCCACTACCCTGATGACCTCCTCTATATTCGCATCCGAAAGATCAGCCACCAGGCTCAGTTTGCTTGGCCTGCGCATGCCCTTGTTGTCCTGGCTCTTCTCCGTTATACTCTTGAAAAGGATTTCTGCAATTTCTTTCTCCCGTGATGGTAATTCTTCAAACGATTCGTTGGCGTGCTGAGAAAGCGCCTGTGATACTTTACCAATAGCATTATAGTGGCGAAGGTCCATGGGCTCACCTTCTTCATGGTTGTGCACCCAGTAATCCCACGTTCTCATTAACGCATGCTGCAGAATCGGCAATTGATCCTGATTCTTGCCCATGTCGCTCAATAACTTTTTCACAAGTCGGGGTGATATTCTTCCTCCACCAACTGCAACAGGTCCTTCAATTACCATCTTCTTTTGCTCACGCGACATTTGCGGAACCAAGTAATTACTTTTATTGATTTCAGACGTTAGTCCCTGGAAAATCGAACAACTCGCGATGAAATCCGATCGCATGGTGATCGCCATATAAATCGGAATTTCGCGTTGATTGATTGCCGTCAGGAAAAGGTTAACATATTCCTGGGCTTCATTAAAAGCAGCATCTTCTGATTCGCGTTCACGAAACCTGAAAATTTCTTCAAACTGATCGACCATGAAGAATACGTTCTCGAGTTTGTGTTCTCGCAAGTATTTGGAAATCTCTACGAGCCCTAACGGACCGCTTCGCAGAACGGAAAGAATAATCGACCGGTGTATGGGTTTATCTTCAGCCGAAACACGATTGTTGGAAACCAGGTGCTCAACGATGGCCTCGGCAAGATTATGAAGCGGTGATACACCCGGTCTGGTAATGATGATATTCCAATTGGGGCCAGTTTGGGTGACGAATCCGCCATACAGCACCGGCACCAATCCGCAACTCATCAGGGAAGATTTTCCACTTCCTGAATAACCCATCACGCACACAAACCGATTCTGCGAAAGTTTAACCAGGATATCATCAACTTGCCCTTCCCGGCCAAAGAATAAATGACACTCATCGACCGTAAAGGGCCGAAGTCCGGGGAATGGATTCGTACTTCCGGGGTTCATATCAATCTGAACCTCAGGAGCACCTCCCGATTCATGTGAATGTAGCAGGGGGCTCACCATAGTTAAGCTACAAAGAACCTGAAGTTAAAAGAATTGACACCATAATGCTAATCTCACACTTTAAAAGAATCAGCCTAAAAAATAATAACTCAAGCAGTTTAAAAAGTGAATTCCCACAATAAAATCAAATATCGCCTCACTATCAATACCTAGTTTTAGGCATATTTATCCCTATGCGAACTCCAATACCTTATCAGCCAACTTCACATGATCGGCTAGCAGTTCATAGAACTTGTCTTTATCAAATTTCAAGATCCGAACATCGGTTTTCGCAATGATCAGATTCGTATTTACAAAATTGGGTTTCGCCAGCATCTCTCCGATGAACTGACCCACCGAAAACTCGGACACAAACAAGCCCTTTTCATAGAAGTCAACAACACCACTGACCAGCACATAAAAGTCGTTATTCACTTTATCGTCCAGGATCAGAGTCTCCGATTCCTTGAGTTTCACCTCTTCACTGATCTCGGCCAGGTATGAAAGTGTGATACCCGGAATGTCATTCACCAATTCAATTTTCTGGAAGAACAAGACTTTCTCAAATTTGCTCAGGCGTTGTTGATGGATAATCACATCGTTCAAATCACGCTTATGCTGTTCGGGCAATCGGTTAACGTTTTGATGATACTCTGATTCGTTGAGTCTGAACAATGCCCAGGCTGCAACTTCCCGAATCAACGTATCGGGATTAAACATTTGCGCAATAAGATCCAGTTTAAAGTCGTTCGTTCTGGCCAGCCCGATCTGGTATAGCACACACGCCTTTGTCCACCGGTTCGATTGTGTGAAATCGCGGTTGATCATGAACTTCAATACCAATCGTGAATCCAATTTTACACGCGGGTAAAAAACATCGAGCCTGCTGATTCTGTCGGCATCGGTAATATCATCCAAAATCGGAATTACCCGCTGCTTTAATTGATCCGACAAGAACACATCGAGAAGTTCAACAGCATATGTAATACCTTCTGTCGTTTTACTATCAATATTTTCTTTTACCAGCTGGATAGAACGTGTATCGTACAGCATGGCCAGGAGCATGTAGATGTGATCGATGTCTTTTTGAATTTCATATTGCAAGGAATCGACAATCTGCTCGTTAAAGCCTTCACTTCCTACTTCCTGAATTGCACTCAGGTTCCAGCGAATGTCTGCAATATCTGCCTCGATCGCGTATTTGATACGGGTGATCTGAGAAACTCCTGCTTTGAAACCGCACTCACCGAGCGACAGCAGCACCTGTGAAACAACGACTTTATTTGGGTAGTCAATTTTATTCCACAGAATATCTTTCGCCCGTTGACCCCCAATCTTTCCGATTACCTGAACAACACGCAACATCACTTGCGTACTTTGACTGCTCCGGTAAAAAGCATTGTCGAGTAACGGCAAAGCTTTTGATCCGATAAGCATCAAACTATTCATAGCCTGATTACTGTAAACCGGATTGCCCAGATTTTCGATCAACGAACTAATTACCTCCGCATTCCATTTCTTGACAGCTGAACGAATAGCGGTACTGCGCACCTTTGGTTCCAGGTCATTCAATAACTCAAGTAAAAAAGAAATGCATTCGTCAGCGGATGTGTGCAACAATAACTCAGCAGCATAATGTCGGTCGTCCGGATCAGCAGATCGCGTTAAACGTTGAATTCTTGTCTTCGTAATATCTCCATCATTTTGAATGAGGAGCTGGAGATCATTTTTGCTTAGTATATTTTTCGCTGAGCCATCGATTCCATTTTTGTCCATGCTGATCACATACTTATCAGAAACCGAAAGTCCTTTTATTTCGTTGAGCCTCTCCTGTGCATAATGGTGCACCGACTCTTCTTCATTCTTGATCAGGCTGTTCACCCACGTTGACAACTGGCTGGCGTTGATTTTTTCCAACAGCTTAAACGAGAATACGGCTTTGCCCGCATTGACATCCAGCAGTTTGCTTTCCAGTTTCTTTGTCACCTGGGCAAAACCTTTTTCAAGTTTATCGTCCTGGTTTTCAGATGTTTCCAGCTTCAACCGGATTTTACCGCGGTATCCGCCATGAAGCCTGTTTACCACAAAAAAGTAAACTCCTGTTAACAGGGCAACGACAATCGATAAGTGAATGATCTTGAAGAATGGTAAGAATGCCAGCAAAAACAAAAGCAAGCCTGCAACAAATCGTGAACCCTCATTGACCATCCCTTCTACCTTCGACTGAATATTAAACCTCAACCGGCCATCGAGCGGAATAAAGAAAAGCTTAAACACTGGTGTCTCCAGCGAATCGCGGAGTGTCCAGTTAAAGAGGCGGCTAACAGCAACAAACAGGAAGAAGTAAATGAATCCGGAAGGTGAAACAGTCTTATCGTACCCAAAGACATATCCTGCAACAATTGAACCTACTGAAAACACTGCGAGTACAAACGGAAGTATGAGCAAGGAGATACGCAAACCATAATTGCTCATGATTCGGCTGTTGATGAAGGTTTGCATGAACAAACTCAAACCGTACACCGCTGCCATGAAAAATGCGTTAAAGTTTGTCAGGTCGCGCTGGTTCGGGTATTGCACACTCACCATTTGCTGAAACGTGTACTGATTAAAAATAAAAGCTGTCATTGACACGAGGAGTAACAACGACATCATGAGAATA
>DASTYM010000291.1:0-7238 GCA_035764995.1 Cyclobacteriaceae bacterium
GGCAAGTGGCACCTCGGTGAGGCGCCATCCGACCCGACCAAGCACGGTTTTGATAAGCACATTCCGGCAGGTTGGAGTAAAGGGTGGCCGTTAGATTATAATGCGCCATTCAAACTTCCCAACTACGATGGAAACCCGGGAGAATATCTAACCGACCGACTAACAACTGACGCCCTGCAATACATTGAAGACAACAAGGACAAACCATTCTTCTTATACATGTCTCACTTTGCTGTCCATGATCCTATACAAGGACGGAAGGACCTGGTTGAAAAGTATAAGAAGAAGTTAACGTCAATGCCAGTGGATAATACACCTCCATATATATTGGAAGGGAACCCGGATTCTGATCCGCTTACAATTGAAGAGCGAGTAAACTTATTGAAGGACACCGCCTATAATGGTTTTAGTCAGCTTCCTCGAGGCACTGTAAAAGTGAAGCAACACCAGGACAACGTTCAATTTGCTGCCATGGTAGAAGCTATGGATGAAAGTCTGGGCAGGATTGTAGGCAAACTAAAAGAACTTGGTATTGAGGATAACACAATTATCATTTTTGCATCGGATAACGGTGGCATGTCAGCAGGTAATTTTGGAAGACCAAGTAAATTCCTTGACCCGAGGACGCCCGATAAACATATGGCATCTTCTAATCTACCCTTGCGCGGTGCCAAAGGTTGGTTGTATGAAGGTGGTGTGAGGGTGCCAGTAATTATAAAATGGGCAGGGGATAAGACACCGGGCTCGGAGTGTTCAACACCAATCGTTAGTACCGACTTCTATCCAACTATCCTTGAAATGCTTGGCTTGAATCAGCTGCCCGAGCAACACAAGGACGGAAAAAGTTTTGTTCCGCTTCTTAAAGGAAATAACACCATCAACCGTGACGCGATCTTCTGGCATTTTCCTCATTACAGTAACCACGGCATGCAAAGCCCGGGTGGGGCAGTCCGTTACAAAAATTTTAAGCTGATCGAGTATTTTGAAAATAGCTCTGTACAATTATTTGATTTGGATAAAGATCTTGGAGAGCTGAATGATATCTCAAAAGAAAATCCTGAAAAAGTAAAAGAGTTGCGAACGATGCTGCAGGAATGGAGAAAAAGCGTGAATGCTAAAATGATGCCGCCTAACCCTGATTACGTTGCCGGTCGCGAACCGTGGAAAGGATTTAAGTATGATATCCCGGCAGGAGCGAAGAGCGGTAATCATTAAAAATATTTTTTGCAAACCTAACCGAAGACTACATGTTTATCATCGACAACTATTCTACCGCAGTAATTTTTTGCGTCATCACCATGCTGTGCTGGGGATCATGGGGAAATACACAGAAGCTTGCCGGGAAAACCTGGCGTTATGAATTATTTTATTGGGATTACGTGATTGGCATCTTGCTGCTATCGCTGATCTTCGCCTTCACGCTGGGAAGTTTTGGAGAGAGCGGCCGCGGGTTTATGGAAGACATCCGACAAGCTGAAATGGCGAATATCGGAAGTGCATTCCTGGGCGGTGTTATCTTCAACGCTGCTAACATTCTATTATCCACGGCAATTGCCATTGCAGGGATGTCTGTAGCATTTCCGGTGGGTATCGGCATTGCGCTGGTGTTGGGTGTAATCATTAATTATTCAGGATCGCAGAAGGGTAATCCAACATTGCTATTTCTGGGTGTAGGGCTGATAACGTTGGCCATTATTTTAAATTCGATTGCTTACCGGAAAACAGCTTCCGGCAATAGCCAAAAGGTTTCATCGAAGGGTTTGATTACGTCTGTTTTGGCGGGTATACTGATGTCTTTCTTTTACAGGTTTATTGCATCAACGATGGATCTTGAAAACTTCAGTCAACCCGCAGCAGGATTAATGACACCCTATACGGCAGTTGTAATTTTCTCGCTTGGAATTTTTATCAGCAATTTTGTATTCAATACGATTCTTTTCAAAAGGCCAATTAGCGGTCCGCCAACGAGCTACAAGGAATATTTTAGCGGAAGTTTCGGAACGCACATGGTTGGTATCCTGGGAGGTTTGATTTGGGGTGTTGGAAATTCTTTCAACCTGATTGCGGCAGGAAAAGCCGGGGCAGCTGTGTCGTACGGACTGGGCCAGGGTGCAACACTCGTTGCTGCTGTGTGGGGGGTATTTGTATGGAAAGAATTTAAGAATGCCCCTAAAGGAGTTTCACCTTTAATAGGCCTCATGCTGATTCTATTTTTGACGGGGATTATCTCTATTATATATGCAGGACAGTAAAGGAGTTTAAAAAGATATAGTGATTGTTTTTTTTTAAGTGTAGAAGTTGGGAACCCTGACGTATTTTGTCAGGGTTCTTTTTTATAAGTACAAATTTCAACTACAAGCTATTCATCGTTTTAATGATTTTAATGCTCATCATCAAAAATTAATTTGCGGATAATGTTACCGAAATCATGGCCTTTCCCGCAGTGAACAAATTGAAACCGGTAAACGTGCTTGTAGTGGAAGATAACCCCGATGATTCCGAGTTAACTCTTTTTGCCATTAAAAAAGGAAATAAAAACGCAAACGTGATTCATTTGCGGGATGGGAGCGAAGTACTTGATTTTATGACGCGGACCGACAAACTTGAATCTGTTGCGAGTAATATTAAATTCATTTTGCTCAACCTGAGCATTCCCAAAATTGACGGGTTGGAAATCCTGAAAAAAATTCGCGAGAATGAACACACACAGTTTATTCCGGTGATAATATTCTCTTCATCGGAAGAAGGAAGGAAAATAAATCAGGCATACGAGTTGGGCGCCAACAGCTATGTTGTTAAACCTGCCCGTTATGAAAACTATGTTGATGAAGTAAGTTTAATGTCTTTTTACTGGAGCACTATAAATAATACAACCACTTAAAATTACCACATCGACCAAAATTCCACTTTGAAATACCGGACCATGCGTCTGCTGAGTAAGTCCGCCAACCGATGTTCTCCGCAATAGATTTTCCCGTTGCCTGTCATTTCCGGTTTCAGCAGACCCCTGGCATTATCCAATTGTGTGGTCACCAGAATGGTCCGGTCCGGGTTCCATTCTTCAGCAGACTTGGTTGCAACGGGGGCGATCTTGATCACCTTACCCCAAAATGTTTCCCCCGGATGAGCGCGGGCTTTTAGTACTACATCTTGCCCCACTTTTACATCGCCTATTTCTTTCTCGGGGACAGCAATTTCTACCGTTACAATATTCATAGCGTAAACTTCGGCTACGAGATCACCCTTCTTAACATTTTCACCTACCTTTTCCTTCAGCTTGTGCGTAGTCACAACACCATCAATGGAACTTACAATATCCAACTGTTGAAGTTGTTCCTGAATGAATTGTTCATGTGCCTGCAGAGCCCTGATGCTGGCTTGTGATGCCTCAATTTCTTCCTGCCGGCTTCCCGACTTCAGTAGTTTCAATTTACCCTGGACTTCCTGCAATTCTTTTTCGCGTACGGTTTGTTGTTCCCTGGAGGCTTCAAATTCTGCAATCGAAATAAATTTTTGCTCTACTAATTGTTTATCACGATTTGTTTTCGATTGCGCAAGTTGCACCAATTCCTGAGCCTTTGATACCTGGCCATTGAGAAGTTCAATTTCTTCGGGTTTTGCACCTGACTGCAAAAGCCTGAGGTCAGCTTCTTTCGATTCAATTTCAGCTTGTGTCTTTTTTAAATCAGCGATATAATCATGGTCGGCAATTCTTGCTATTCGCGTGCCCTTCGGTATTTTATCGCCCTCTTCCACAAAAATCTCTTCAATGATACCTTCCGCTTCTGCACGCATATCTGCATTGTGATGCGGGAGAACCACGAATGAGCCTGAGATTTTTAATTGAGCTCTTACAAAATACAAAGCAGCGAGCATCCCCAGTAAAATGACAATCCATTTTAAAAATCTCGGCACCTTGATTCTTTTGCTGATGCCCTGAAAGAATGTTTGGGTGCCTGATGTCAGGGGAGCAACCACGCTATTGATTTGGTTACGGAAGAACACAGCAAACAGTAAAGTAAAAATAATGAAGCCCGTAGCCTGGTATCGATCGATCATTAAACCGGCAAACCAGCTAATAATGTGGTAGAGAATCCAATAGATATAGAGTGTTGAGAGTATGGAGTACAAAACAAAAAAAACCTTGAGACGAGGGTTTATTTCAACAGTAGTGGCGTGGTTCGCATAACCCACCAGTTTTTTTATGCAGCCATTGAAGTAATTAGAAGCCTTTTGTCTCAGGTTAGGGATGTCAATCCAGTCGCACAAAAGGTAGTATCCATCTAACTTGATGAGTGGATTCATATTAAAAAACATCTTGAATGCAGACGTAGCAGTGATAATCAGTGCGAGATAATGAATGGAGGTTCCTGTATCAGTGACCCGCCAAACGAGTGTTGCCAAAGCCCACAAAAAGATTTCAAAATATGCACCGGCAAACGTTACCCACATGCGCTGTGATTTTTCCGGAAATAGCCAGGCGTCACTTACGTTGCAATAAAAGGCTGGTTGAAAGTAGATGAGCATAAATCCAATTTCACGAACGTGTCCTCCAAAGTGTTTGCAAGTGAGTCCGTGCGCAAACTCATGAAGTGTAACCACGCCCAACATGACAAGGTAGGCCTGCACAATAAATTCAAACCTGAATGCATTATAAAACTCATGCATTACTGCATTCCAGTGTGTAACCGTAATGCCAACTGAAATGAGTACTAAAGAAGCTGACGCAATGATAAATCCGGGAGTGAAGAGGAACCAGATTTTAGGCAGGAGCCAGTCAAAGAAGCGATCGGGGTTAAAGAGCTTGCCGCGGAGATAAAAAATATCACCATTCAATTTCCATCTCTTTTTGCCTGCTGAACCAGAAATGGTTTGCTCGTCAATCAGAAGGCCAATGTTTTGCAGGCGATTGGAAAACTGAATCAGGTTCTCTTGTGAAAGAGTCACCTGAAATGTATCCGCTACGCGTTCACTGATTGTTTCCAACGGAGTGTTTCCATTGAATTGCCGGGCAATGAAGGTTTCAATTTCTTTGAACCTAAAGAAACGATCACTGTCAGGGTCTTTGATTATAAACAGCTTGCCATCTTCATTCTCTTGTTGACTGAAGATTAAATTGCTTTTTATAGTCAAGCTTTGGGCATTCATAACATAACAATATCTTTAGTGAACCGTAATGGGAGCGCACTGGCATTCGCTTACCAGTGAATATTTTTGTTCTTTCTGTTGATCAGCTTTTTCGTTGTGTGGATCATTTACCAGTCGCACAATTTTTACGTGCTTTGCTAACGCGCCTTTTTGGATCACATCAGCACAATATTTTTTGGCCAGGCTGTCTGTAATTTTCACGTTATCATCTGCAACAATGAAGAGTACACGAACATTGGTAATGTTGGCATCCAACACACCCGCACTTTCCCGTGCTTCTGAGAGCACAGCCAAATCACTTCTGCTTAATTTGGCCCTGCGTTCTCCCTTTCTGGTGCCACCACTCAAAATCAGAATTAATATTCCGCATAGTAAAACCATTGTATAGAGAACTTCTCTCATGTGATTTTTTTACTTTCTAAATCAAGTGCATTTTAGCAAAATTGACAGAGCCACCCTCTCCAAACCCATCATTTGGCCTGCGCGAAAATTTACCAGTTCGTGCGCATAGGGTGGCTCTGGTTTTTTTAAATTTAACGACCACTTGGTTCCGGCTGTGGTCTTGAACCTCCCGAAACTTCTGTTCCATGACCGCTGCTATTGCTTTGACCAGTTCCTGGTGTTCCACCAATTCCATCTGGTGCAATGCGTTCTTCCAATTCTTCTACTTGTAGTTGGAGAGATTGATCTTTTTCAGTTTTCATAATTTTAATTGTTTAGTTTTTGATTTTGTTATTTATCGTCACCTAGCCCTGGGTTTCCGCCAGCCTGGCCGCCACCACCCTGATCGTTGGCTCCATTCTGATCACCGTTGCCGGAGTTACCTGTACCACCGCCCCAATTTCCTGAACCTGGAGGTCCGTCATGAGGATCGTTGATTCCACCTGCATCAGGTGCAATACGTTGCTCAAGTTCTTCTACGAACAGAGCAGCTTCATTTTTAATTGACTTTTTCATTTGTAAAAAAATTTATGACATAAAACCTGACTGGACCTTCCAGTCATTAAACACTATTGAACTTACCATTGATTACACGCAGCGAGTAGTTCATCTCGATTAAACGAAGAGATTTACGGTGAACTAAAATTTGATTTCATGATGAGTCTCCACGTGTAATTCTTTGAATGATGTCTTGTGAATATTTTGATTACACTGATTAGAAAAAGAAACAAGTTGCTCCTCTACAGGAGCAACTTGTTATGGTTTAGATTATTTTCCTGTTGATACTTGCCCACCTGTTCCTTCATTACCAGGATTGTTGGTATTGTTTAGTGGCGGGTTGTTATTTCCAGGATTCCCATTCCCTAATCCATCTGGAGCGATACGCTCCTCAAGCTCCTCTACATGGAGAAGAACCTGTTCTTCCATTTGTTCTTTCATTTTGTTTGGTTTTAAAGTTTAACACTAATTGAACCCTCGCACCTAATTTCCGTGCGAATCACGGGTATTATCAGATGGTTGTGGCTTCGATCCATTTGACACCTCGTTACCCGGGTTTCCATTGCTTTCGCCAGGAACACCATTCACACTGTCCGGAGCAATTCTAGGTTCAAGCTCCTCAACCGTTAACAACACTTTCTGGTCTTTCATCGCTGACACCTCCCTTCAGTCTATTTGAGATCAATTAATTGTATACTAGCCCTTTCCGTCTTTCGGGCCGCTCTCTGAATTTTCAGGATTTGCACTTCCTTCCGGGTTTGCACTGCCTGAAGGATTTCCTGTTGCAGATGCCTGATTTCCCTGCTGGCCATCATAGCCACCGGTACCTTCTACACTTGGAGCAATTCGCTCCTCCAGTTCTTCTGCACTGAGAAGAATTTGGTCTTTTCTTACTTTTTTCATTTTTCTTTTGGTTTGATTTTTAAATTGTATTCAAGGTCTCCTAAATCAAGCTGGTTGTTACTCGATTACTCGCCAGCAGGGCCTTCAGGAATTGCACCCTTTGGCACAGCATTATGATCATTATTGTTGTTCGGATTATCAGGATTGTTGTGGAGTGCACCAACAGTATCCGGTGCAATACGCGCTTCCAACTCTTCAATTTTGAAGCTGGTCGACATGCTTTTTTTCATTCTTGTTTTTCATGGTTT
>DASTYM010000292.1:0-4137 GCA_035764995.1 Cyclobacteriaceae bacterium
ATCAATCCGGAATTCAGGGATAAAGGTTAGACCACCGGTTTTATAGTTAGCAGAAAACGTAAACTCCATCACACTGCCATCGCCATCGGCATTCACGCCAATGATGGGCTCAGCAAAATGACTGTTGGTCGTGGAGAAATATTCTGCGCGCAAGCCAATTGCAAAAGATTCTGACAACGTGAGTTTAGGATAAACTGCAAATCCATAAAAAGAACTTGGATCTCCGGTTGTGTCGATAATATCTCCGTTCGTGTCAACTTCCTCGCCCGTAGCAACATTTTGCATTGAGGCATTAAAACCGAGATAGAATTTTTCTGTCAGGCTATAGCCGAGTGTGATATCGCTTTGAAAAAGATTTCCAGCTGAGGCATCGAGTGGTGCAGCAACGTCTTTATCCAGGGTTCCATCCTGATCGCCATATAGAAAATTCAACCAAACCCCGCCTTTATCAGAAACTTTTCCCACCTGTGCTCCAAGTGTATAGGTATTCACGGGGTTGAACTCAACAATATCTGTCGGGTTCATCACGGCTGCTTTCAAAACAATTCCGTTGCTGAGCGCAAAATCCAACCGTGCCCCTGTGTGATTAAAGGGACCCCATGAAAATAAGTATGATGTTGAATAGTGAAAGTTAACAGTGGGAGAAATTACTTCGTAGCCGACAAACGTGTTGAACTGACCCATGTTCAACGTGATTTTGTCTGAAAATTTGTAAAAGACAAACGCCTGGTTGATGATGGCCTGGCCTGAAGCTGTTCCAAAAACAGCGGCTTGTCCTCGTGGCCCAAAAACCAAATCGGCCGTGAAGCCGGCTTTTTCACCTGCATAGGTGGCGATCAGGTTCACCATACCTAATGCAAATCCTTTCTGGTCTGCAAACGATGTTGATGAGGCGTAGGCGTCTCCGTAATAAGCATTTGTATTTTTAAAGGTTGAATGAAAGTAAGTATCCACTGAGCCCGATAATGTAAATGTCGGTTTCACTTCTTCTTTTTTCTCATCTTCTTTAATTACTTCTCCTGTCATCGGTGTTGGTTTTTGAATGGGCGTTAAGGATGCTAACACCTGTTCCGGTTGTTGGCTATATACAAGGGTCGAAAAGCATAAAAAGCAAAAGGTTGTGTTTAGATTTTTCATAATTTCGGGTGTGTTTTAATTAACAATAAGCTAAGCGCAAGTCCCGGCAGGGTATCTCACACCCTCCGGGATGCTTAGCGATAAAAATCCTAGACTGCTTCGCGCAGATTCTTCATATCAAACACCTGCACATTTTCTCCATGCTGACTGAAGTCCTGACCCACTTCTTTTTCTTCGGCACTCACGCGCAGATTAAAGATCAAATCAACAATTTTCAGGATGATGAAAGAGCCCACCAGCGTGTATGCAACCACAATTCCCAGTGCCTTCAGGTGAACAATGAACAAGGTTGGGTCACCGAAGAAAAGTCCGTTACCCGTGGTGTTGGCACCATTGACAGCCTGATTAGCAAGCAAAGCAGTCATTAACATACCAACCGCGCCACCTACTCCATGACAAGGAAACACATCGAGAGTATCTTCCAGGGAAGTTTTTGATTTCCAATGAACCACTACGTTGCTGATAATACTCGCGAATGTTCCTATGAATAAGCTGGAAGGAATGGTTACAAATCCTGCAGCAGGTGTTATCGCTACAAGACCTACTACTGAACCAATGCAAAATCCAACCGCTGAAGGTTTTTTACCTCGCGCTGCATCAAATAAAATCCAGGCGAGACCGGCAGCAGCTGCAGCGGTGTTAGTCGTTGCAAAAGCAGAAGCAGCTAAGGTTCCGGCACTCAGTGCACTTCCAGCGTTGAAGCCAAACCATCCGAACCAAAGCAAACCTGTTCCCAACAATACAAATGGAATGTTGGCCGGGGCAATCACGCTTTTTTCTTCCGCCTTATTTCTCAAATACATCGATGCCGCTAATGCAGCAAATCCAGCCGACATGTGCACAACGGTTCCGCCAGCAAAATCGAGCACACCCATTTTAAAGAGGAATCCATCGGGATGCCACGTCCAGTGTGCGATTGGTGCGTAAATCAACAGTGAGAATAAAACCAGAAAGAGGATATACGATTTGAATTTGATTCGCTCTGCAAATGTTCCTGTCACCAGTGCCGGTGTGATGATGGCAAACTTCAATTGGAAAAATGCAAACAGTACTAGTGGAATGGTTGGAGCAAGTGACCATGGTTTTCCATCCAGCACATTGTTGAACATGAAAAATGTAGAAGGGTTTCCAATCAATCCACCGATCGAATCGCCAAACGCCAGGCTGAAACCAACCACAATCCACAACACGCTGATCACACCCATGGCAATAAAACTTTGCAACATGGTTGAGATAATATTTTTGGTATCAATCATGCCTCCATAGAAATACGCGAGGCCAGGTGTCATCAAGAGAACTAATGCTGTAGCGGCCAGCATCCACGCTACGTCTCCCGCACTAATGCCGTCTGTAATAATTGTTTTGGGCACGGCCGGCATAAACAGCGCCACAATACTGATGGCTATAAGTAAGCCAAGGTAGATGATCGATTTTTTCATAGTATAAAAAGGTTTAATGTGGATACTCAAAAATTTCAGATTGATATTATAAATATTTGAATAATAGGTTAATTTTTTAACCATTTTTCGATAAAAATCTCCGAATTCGATTGCAATAGGGTATTTTTTAAGCCTATTTTTTAAAAAATTATCAATTTTTTGAAGTTATAGGGTAAATTTTAATGTCAAGGTGGATAAAAATGGATCGAATTGGCATTTGCCGGATCCGAAGGAAAATTCCGTTTTTTGGCCAATGAACTATTTGCGTGTTACGCTATTCCTCTTGGTTATAGGCTTGTCTCTTCCTGGTCGGGCGCAGGAAATTTCACAGTATGACAGGTTTCAACTGCAGGAAGGTGAATTGTACTGGCAGCACAACTATGAGTACAAGGGAAGTGCAGACAGTTTGCGCCAGGCTGTTGAAAAAATGCTGAAGTCAAAAGATTTTACCTTCAGTATTATTCGGGGCAATGCAGGATTCAGTGGAAAAATCAATCACTACAAGGTCAACCCCAAGCGATACGGCCGAACGTACACTAATACACCGAAAATGTACTGGGATGGTGAATGGGCCGGAAAATTTATGATTGAGGTTGGCGTGGATCAATACCAGGTAACGATCTATGAGATTCAGTTCAAAAGTGAAACACAAGCGGTTGGTCACCATCAGCCCGCAAAAGTGCGATCAGGCAACTACATCAATGTCGTGACTACTAACAAGAAAAGCTTCCTCAAAAGTGAGTTTACTAATCTTAGTCTGATCAGTTTAAGCTTCAAAGACAATTTCGATTTAACAGATTCCGTTGAGAATAGTAAATAGTCATTAGTCATTAGTCATTAGTCATTAGTCATTAGTTTTTTTAGTCTAAAGACTAAGGACTAAATACTCAATACTAAACGGTATCTTTGTAAAACCATTTTTTCAACTTGAAAATCTTTAAAAAGATAGTCCTTTCTCTGCTGGTTACTTTGGTGGTTCTCACCATCTCCCTGGTGGTGTCGGCATTTTTGTTTAAGGACAGTATCATTAAAAACTTCATTGAGGCCGCCAATCAAAACCTGAACACCCCGGTGAAAATCGGGAAGCTTGATGTTTCGGTATTTGAGAAGTTTCCGCAACTCTCGATTGTACTTACTGATGTAACAGTAGAAGACAGTCACGAAGGACAATATCCGTTATTAACAGCTGAGCGAATTTCCTTTCAATTAAATCCGCTGGAAGTATACAGTGGAGTTTACAAAATCAAAGGCCTTCAGATTACTGACAGTGAAACGAATTTAAGAATCAACGAAGAAGGCGTTAATAATTATACAATCTTTAAAGCGAGCTCAGATGGACGCAAGGACAAAAAAGATTCATTAGTTTTTGAACTCAAAAATGTTCAACTCACCAATACGTTCGTTCGGTATGTAGATTTCAAACGGGATGAAGATTTAATTTTTACCAGTGAAAATCTGGATGCCTCAATTCATTCTTCCAGCGATGTCTATTCAATAGAAGCCAATGGAGAACTCACAACTAAAAAAATCAAAGTAGAAAAGACATCGTTGTTCGAGGACA
>DASTYM010000293.1:0-4371 GCA_035764995.1 Cyclobacteriaceae bacterium
TAACGTTAACCCGATTTAAGGCATAAGCTTGTCGAGGTATTTTGTTTTAAGATTTGAGTTATTTGAATTTTAGTTTGTGCAACGTAATTGCTCCAAAAAATTTTGGAAACGCTAATGGACCTCTGTGAATCCTGTAGATAAAATAAGGTGATTCCAAGCTAAAATTTCCACCCTTAGGCTTCAAATGCCATCTTCATAAACCTCTTTACTTCTGCGTTTACATCTTCAATTGAAAGCATTCTAAAATGATGATTATACTGCTCTGCTCCCGGAACCCGGGCTATTTTTTGAAAGCAGAGATTCTCAGCGTAAGGTTTTTTGAAAGGGAATATAACATGAATGAAATTTTTGCCCAGCTGTGTTACATAAGCGATCCGCTTTCGCGATGATGCTATGCCAATCATAGTCTTGGCCGGCTCAACGGTAACATTTCCTATCTTTTTAAACTCCTTGATGAAATGTTTGAAGAGTGAAACTGTAAGATCAGACTTTCCATTCAGGAAGTCTTCCAGGGTTCGGGCCTTTTCGGGCGAGTGGGCCTTGCGAAGCATGAATGGAAATTATTAAAATTTTATGCAGAATCTGCAACCCTTACCATCATCTAGCGGTCTTAGTAGAAAAAAATTGTTATGGCTGATACCTTTTAAGGTTTCGGGAGTATCAGCTTAGTATAACCCAGTTTTGTCATGCTTAAAAACTACTTTTTAGTTGCGATTCGCAACATTCTCCGCAGTAAGTTTTACTCATTTATCAATATTACGGGTCTTGCAATCGGTATTACATGCAGTATTCTCATTCTGCTTTGGGTAGCCGATGAAACCTCGTTCGATAAAATGCACCCCAAGGCAGATCGCCTGTACCAACTCTGGGTAAATGCCCGGTTTGATGGCAAAATACAATCCTGGCGTTCTGTGCCGTTACCAACCTATGAAGCACTCAAAACTGCCAATAGCAATATTAAAAGTGTAGCTGTTTCAGATTGGGGTGGTGGACACCTGCTGACTGTGGGCGAGACGGGAATCATGAAAGATGGCTTTTACGTCAGCGAAGAATTCCTTGAAATGTTTGAGTTTGAATTAATGACTGGTACTGGAGCGCAAGTGCTGGATGATCCACGTTCAATTGTTATTTCTCAATCCACCGCAAAAGCACTATTCGGAGACGGTGATCCGATAAATAAAGTAATCAGGGTTGATAATGAGAATGATCTGAAAGTCACAGGTATCCTGAAAGACGTACCCAAAAACTCATCCTTTCAATTTGATTTCCTGATGCCATGGAAATTCCGTGAGCAAACACAGGAATGGGTACGGAGAAACACGACCAACTGGGGGAATTACTCTTTCCAGGTCTATGTCGAACTTAATGATGCCGGCAACAAAGCAGTCACAGAAGCGAGTATTAAAGATATGCTGCAAAAGCATGAGCAGATTGACACTAAACCTGAATTATATCTATATCCACTGCTTCGTTGGAGATTGTTCTCAAATTTTAAAAATGGAGTTGAAGAAGGAGGTATGAATGACTTCGTTCAGCTGTTCACTGTTATCGCCATTTTTATAATCATTATAGCATGCATTAACTTCATGAATCTCGCCACCGCCAGGTCGGAGCGAAGAGCGAAAGAAGTGGGCATCAGAAAAAGTATAGGTTCAAAGCGAAGAGAACTGATCACTCAATTCATTGGTGAGTCAACTATGATTGCCTTCATCGCATTTGCAATCGCGGTGCTGATGGCACAGTTATTATTGCCATTGTATAATGAGCTGGTTGAAAAGGAATTGTTTATTAACTACACGTCAGGCACATTCTGGCTAGTTTCATTCGGTATGATTTTTCTGATCGGAATTGTTTCAGGAAGTTATCCGGCTTTTTACTTATCATCTTTTCAACCGGTTCGTGTCTTGAAAGGAAAAATTAAAGCTGGAAAAGGAGCAAGCTTACCACGCAAAGTTCTGGTTACACTTCAATTTGGTTTTTCTATTTTGCTCATCATTGGAACAATTGTCATATATCAGCAAATTGAGCTGGTACGCAACCGGCAACTGGGTTATGATCAGGAGAATCTGATGTCGGTCGATTATAATACTGAGGTTAAGAAAAACTATAGAGCCATTAAGCTCGACTTACTCGGTACAGGTGTGGTTGAGTCAGTAACGAAAGCAAACAGCAAGATCACGGATATCAACTCGAATAACTTCTTAGGATGGCCTGGAAAACCTGAAGAACTTAGGGTAATTTTTACAACCATCGCAACAGAATACGATTACTGCAAAACAATGGGAATAAAATTGATTGAAGGCCGTGATTTCTCTGAAGATTTCCCTGCGGACACAGCTTCGATCATCATCAATCAGGCTGGCCTTGACTTGATGAATCTGAAAGAACCTATCGGTACAGAACTCCCGTTGTGGGGTGGTAAGCGCAAATTAATTGGTATTGTTGAAAACGCATTGATGGGTTCACCTTATGAGCCTATAAAGCCCTTGTTCATGATTCTTGATCCCGATTGGATCAATTCAGTATCCATTCGGTTATCAAAAACAAATGACTTGAATGCATCCATCGAAAAAGTAAAAGCAGTTTTTGCTAAGCATGCGCCCGCATATCCATTTGAATATGACTTTGCAGATGTTAAGTTCCAGGAAAAGTTTAAGACCATTAATCTGACCAGTAAGATAGCAAGCTTGTTCGCTACACTTACAATCATAATAACGGGACTTGGCCTCTTCGGACTTGCTTCATTCACAGCTGAGCAACGAACCAAAGAAATCGGAATAAGAAAGGTGTTGGGTGCCTCTGTGCCAGGTTTAGTTCGATTAATTTCGAAAGACTTTTCTGTGTTGGTGATCTTGTCTTTTGTTATTTCATCACCTGCAGCCTGGTGGTTGTTAACGAAATACCTGGAGCGCTACACGATTCGTACTCAAATTGAGTGGTGGGTGTTTCCCATGGTAGGAGCAATCGCTCTTGCATTTGCGGTGGTGATTGTGAGTACGCAGGCCTTACGAGCGGCTCAATCAAATCCCGTGAACTCATTGCGAAGCGAGTAAAAATCTTTTCGCGACAACTTATGTCATGAATTCTTCTGACTACTGGAAATTATTTTTTTTAGTTGGAATTTTGGGACGTGAGCCAATTTCCCCGCAAAGTTCAGTATGAGTTTCAGGATTACCATATTACCCTGGTATGGATGGAACTTCGTGACCGCTTTGGTTTTGATATTAAAAAATGGAAGACCCGGTTTGTGTTGTATTCACAGAATCACCCACGCTATGATTCAACGGTAAGCGCTTTTAATCATTTCGGGTTTGACGAGATTAATCCTGTTCTCAATAAAATCCTTTGTCGCAACGAAATGTATCCCACTTTTAATAACCTGGTCGAATACATTGTGAAGAAACGTTAACGAATAATAAGTATCTTCACGGATGCTCAATAAGAACAGCCGGGTGGCCATCATTGGCGGAACCCGCATACCCTTTGTAAAATCCTTTAAGGAATATTCCAGAACCACGAATCAGGAGATGCTCACAGCAGCACTTCAGGGACTTATTAATAAGTATAACCTGGATGGCAAACTACTGGGTGATGTATCCCTTGGTGTTATCATGAACAGTTCCCTCGACTGGAATTTGTCGCGCGAGGTGGTCATGGGAACAACACTCGATCCTCGCACACCTGCATTCAATGTGCAGCGAGCATGTGGCACCAGTCTTGAAGCAATCAATCTTATCGCTTTGAGGATTGCGTCCGGTCAGATTGATTCCGGAATTGGCGGTGGAAGCGACAGTAACAGTGACCTTCCAATCATGGTTAAGCGAAAGCTCGCATGGAAACTCATTGACCTCAATAATGCCAAAACATTTGGCGAACGACTTTCACGACTACTGAAAATTAACTTCAATGATTGGAAACCTGTACTTCCCAACATTGTTGAACCACGCACTGGAATGTCGATGGGGCAACATACAGAGAAGATGGTAAAGGAATGGAAAATATCGCGGGAAGCGCAAGACCAGCTGTCGTATGAAAGCCACCGCAAAGCAGTCGCAGCTTACGCTGAAGGTTTCTATGATGATTTGATCACCGAATATAAAAATGTAAAACGCGATACAATTGTTCGCGCAGATACCACGGTTGAAAAGTTATCGAAACTTAGACCGGCATTCGATAAGAGCGGTCAGGGTTCGCTCACCGCTGGTAACAGTACCATTTTTACCGATGGTGCCGGAGCTGTGTTTCTGACTTCGGAAGATTATGCAAAACAAAATAACCTGACAGTACAAGCCTGGTTTGCCGATTGTCAGTCTACGGCAGTGGATTATGTACATGGAGCAGGATTGTTGATGGCACCAACCGTAGCGGTTG
>DASTYM010000294.1:0-12856 GCA_035764995.1 Cyclobacteriaceae bacterium
TCACTATCCGCTTATTTACTGGTACATGGGCTGGGTATATGATGAGAAAGTTTCGATCAGTGATGCCGGTGCTTATCCTTTCCTGGTGTTCTTCGGCAGTATTGCTCTTGCCTACGTTTGTTTGAAATTATACGATGAACCTGTAAGGAAGTGGTTGAAAAAGAAATCGTAAATTCGACTAACAATAACTTATGAAAAGTCCAGAAGAACAGAGCCAACGCGTTGCCAAAATGACATTCGCGTCAGTATACCCTATGTATGTCGAGAAAGTGGAGAAGAAAGGGCGAACAAAAGAAGAATTACATCAGGTGATTAAATGGTTGACTGGCTTTGATAACAAAAAAATACAGGCGTTGATCAAAGACAAGGCAACATTCGAAACCTTCTTTCAGGAAGCCTCGCTAAATCCCAATGCAAACCTCATCACAGGAGTAATCTGCGGTTATCGCATCGAAGAAATTAAAGACCCTTTTATGCGAAAGGTAAGGTACCTGGATAAAGTCGTAGATGAATTGGCTAAAGGAAAGGCCGTGGAAAAGATTTTGAGGAAGTAAATATCTTCCCAATCTTATCTCAAGGCCTCTCACAAAATCTACCAAACCGTTATTCTTTCATTCTCGGGCTTATACATCTTGTCACCCGGCTGCACATTAAACGCTTTGTAAAACGGAGTAAAATTCATCAGCGGACCATTCACACGCCACTTGGCAGGAGAATGAGAATTCGTGTTCACATACATCCGCAAATATTGATCTCTTGTTTTCACTCGCCAAATTCTGGCTATCGAAATGAAGAAGCGTTGATCTGGTGTAAAGCCGTCAAGCATCTCGTTCCCTTTCCCTTGTTCTGTCAGCTTAAATGCATCGTAAGCAATGGCAACACCAGCAATGTCTGCTGTATTTTCGCCCACGGTTAATGCTCCTTTAACATGTACAGAATCAAGCACAATAAATGAATCGTATTGATCAATCACTTGTTGAGTTCTCGCTTTAAATTTTTCGTAGTCGGATTTTGTCCACCAGTTAGTCACGTTGCCCACTTTATCATATTGCGCTCCCTGGTCATCAAAGGAGTGGGTTATTTCGTGGCCAATCACCATACCAATACCACCATAGTTCAATGCATCATCAGCGTACAAATCGAAGTAGGGAGATTGCAAAATTCCCGCAGGGAAAACAATTTCATTCAGCGGTGGATTGTTATAGGCCGTAACAGTTGGCGGAGTCGTGAGCCACTCGGTTCTGTCCACCGGCTGCCCTACTTTTGCCACGCTGTAGTTATAATCGTTCTTATGTGCTGACAAACGATTTTCAAAATAGGTATCTCGCTTTACCTCCACATTGGAATAATCTCTCCACTTATCCGGATAACCAATTTTTTCAGAGAAGGCATATAGCTTCTCTTTAGCTTTTGCTTTCGTAGAGTCACTCATCCAGTCAAGGTTATTGATGCGCGTTTCAAATGCCTTTTTCAGGTTATCTACCAGAACGGCCATCCGCTTCTTGGCTTCTTCAGGAAAATATTTTTTCACATACAATTGTGCCAGGGCATGACCCAGCGAGCGATCAACTGCTTGCGTCATTTCTTCGGATCGCTTTTTCTTAACGGCCTGGCCAGTCAGGATTTTCGTATAAACAAAAGAAGCATCTACAAAAGGGCTACTTAAATAATTAGCATAACTCGTAAGCGCATTAGCTTTTAAATAAGCTTTCCAATCATTCAGGCTTACAGATTTTAACATCGTATTCAATTTATCGTAATAGGCAGGTTGACCTACATTAATTGAATCTGCCTTTACTCCAAGATCATTCAGCAACGAAATCCAGTTGATATTTGGATGTTTTTTCGCCAGGTCGGCCACGCCCAATTTATTATAGTTAGACCTCACATCTCTGAGCTCGATATTTGTTCTGTGCGATGTGGCGAGTTGCCTTTCAACTTCATAAGCAGCCTTTGCATTCTTCGTTGCAGTGACCGCGTCTACACCTGTCAACCTGAACAAAGTGGCCAGGTAATTCTTATATGCCAGCTGTATGTTAAGTGTTGAAGAATCAGTTTTGAAATAATAATCTCTTTCCGGTAATCCAATTCCTGTTTGGCTGAACTGAGCAATGTTAACGCTGCTCTTTTTGTCATCAGGCCCTACATACAAACCAATGATTGATCCATCACCCACTTTCTGTTCTTCGGCTACAAACTTCATCAATGAGGACACATCCTGAATAGCATCGATACGGGCCAGCACGGGCTTAATTGGTTCGTAACCCCTATTATTGATACTCGTGGTGTCCATTCCCGAAGCATAAAAATCGCCAACCTTTTGTTCGATACTTCCGGCAGGATTGCTGGCTTTCGAAACACTATCAAGAATAGCCTGCAGACGGATGCGCTGTGGGAAATTCAAGAAAGAATAAGATCCAACGCCCGTCTGACTCGCTGGGATTTGCGCTGTGTCATACCAGATACTGTTGGCGTACGCGAAAAAATCATCTCCAGGCTTTTTGGAAGAATCAATTCCCGATATTACAACACGTTTGGTTTCAGTGTCGGTTTGTTTGCAGGCCCCTGCCAGCAACACAATCAAAAAGAAGTATAATAATCTTTTCATGGTTATGATTTATAGGCGTCCGAATATACATCGAACTTATTAAATTCAGCAGTAAATCAGTTGCATGAACGTATCAATGGTTGAGCGGTAAATTTTCAATAGTTCACGCACAAAAAAGTCGAATTGTGGTATCGTTATTGATTAATGGAGTGGTATGAAAGCAACGCATTATTTGTTTCTATTGATCCTGGCAGGAAGCTGCGCAGTGAATCCATCGCTATTGGAAACCAAAGCTCGCGAGCGCATGCAGTCATTAGATCAGGAAAGTCAAAGAAACATTAATCATCTGATCAGCATGATAGAAGAACAAGATTCTCTTACGGATCCAGGCGCAAAACACTCGATACCTTACGAATTCAGAATTCCATTAGATTCCAACAAAAAAAGAGAGATACAACGCATTGATCCTTCTATCCAGTTTACGAATAGGACAGACACTTACCAATGCATTGGCGACAGCGCTACCAAAGAGAAGGTCTTCCGAATCGTGTCGTTGCCCTATACGTACAAAATAAAATTCTGTCCCTACGAGTAGGGAACTCACCCCGTTCAAAGGTGTGCTAACTTGATAAATTATATAGCCCTCTCTTCCATGAAGAGAGGGCAGCACAACTTTCAAGGTTCATACAAGCGAAATTGGGGTGAGTTGGACTGGTCGAGTTGCTTCAAAATAAAATTTTAATATTCTCTTATGGAAATGTGACTCATCTCACATCATAAGCATTGTAAAACAAATACAACACTTATGAAAACCCTGAAGATTTATGCGCTCGCTGCACTTCCAGTTACGGCAGCGCTATTATTGGCAGCGTCTTCTATTAATGAAGGCAAAAGGAGTACCGCAAGAATTATCCCAAAAGGATGCGTATTTCGAACGGTAATGGGCGAAGAATCGTCTGATTCAAGTTTTATGTACAAGACGCCCTACGCAGTATTCACTTCAGTGGATCGCGGATTGGCATGGATCGCCAAAGCCCAAAATAATAACGGTGGCTGGGGCGCAGGAAGCCATGCACGTCAGGATTTAATGGATCCTCACGCAGTTCAAACTGATCCCGCAACTACCGCAATGGTTGCGATGGCGCTGCTCCGAAGCGGAAATACGCTTACAAAAGGCGAATATTCATCGCAACTTAAGAGTGCATTGAATTACCTCCTGAAGGCAACAGAAAATTCTCCAGCCTCAAGCTACAACATCACAGATCAAACCGGTACTCAGATTCAAACTAAGCTCGGAGCTAACATTGATGTGGTATTAACTTCTCAGTTTTTCTCGAACGTTCTTGATTATCTAGATCATGATGCAACACTGAAAGCCCGCGTAAAGAAAAATCTCAATACATGCGTAGCGAAAATACAGCGCGCCCAAGATAAAGACGGAAGCATGTCCGGTGCGGGTTGGGCCGGAGTATTACAATCCTCGTTTGCGAACAACGCCCTGGAGTCTGCGCAAGCACAAGGAGCAGCGGTTGACGAGATAGCTCTTGAAAAATCGCGCGACTATCAAAAAGGAAACGTTGACACGAAGACTGGCGAAGTAAAAACAGATCGCGGTGCCGGAATTGTACTATACTCCGTTTCAAGTTCGTCACGCGCCAGCGCGAAGGAGGCACGTAAGGTGCAGGAAGAAATGAATAAGGCTGTTCGTGACGGAAAACTTTCCCAAAACGCTCCTGCGTCTGCGGAGAATTTACAAAAAATTGGTTTTGATAAAGATGATGCATTAAAATACTCAACTGCCTATGAAGTATATCAATCATCAAAGACCCAGGCGCAACGGGACGATGTGATGGAAGGATTTGGTAACAACGGTGGTGAGGAGTTTCTAAGCTATCTACAAACGGGTGAGTCGATGATCATCAGCAAAGACAATGAATGGAAGACCTGGTACAATAATATGAGTGGCCGCATTTTAAAAATCCAGAACGATGATGGAAGCTGGAGCGGGCATCATTGCATCACCAGTCCGGTTTTTTGCACAGCTACGTGTCTCTTAATTTTATCCGTAAATAACGATGTTGATAAGTTAACTGCAGTAGGCAAGGATCGGTAGTCAGTGGTCGGTGGTCGGTAATCGGTGGTCGGTAATACCGGTTACTGATTACTGTTTACCTGTCGCGATATAAGTCCGGTAAATAAACGGTCTCTCAGCTGCGAAATAAAATAAAAACACGAGCGCCTGATTAATGGTACCAAAAATTAACCCATAGCTTGAGTTGTAATAGATGGCGATTCCATACACTTGCAACTGCCCAATGCCATACATCGGATTGCTGAAATACTTGTAAGGGCCTGTCACCACGAAGTCACTTACTTTTCTTCCGAGGAACATATCCTTCCAATAGTAAATCGGAATACCAACCACATAAGCTGACCAGATTTTTACAACCAACCCAACCACAAAAAGAATTACTACGATTGCCATCGTAATTGCTGGCGGAACATCCTCAAAAAAACCAGTACCAAGTGAGCTTTGACTAATGAATGTTAAGGACGCACCATTGTGAAAGAAAGCAAACGCTAAAAACCCTTCATAATAGAGATATGCTTCTTCTTCGCCAAACTTTTCAATCAGTCTCAGGCGCAATCCGTCTTGTGGTAATACCAGGAAAATAAATCCCAGATAAAAAACCGTGCTGCAAACAAAGTATACGATTGCATAATTGATATGAAGAAACTCGGGAAGTACAAAGACCGTGAGCAACACAGATCCTAACATAAAAAATGACCGGAGAAGCGTCATGTTTTCCGGCACAAATCCGGAGATCGACAAAACTGTGTGGACTAATTTCTTAAAAACGTTCATGGGGCTAATTCATAGCGGCCGTGAATATATTTTGTATTTCACTCGAATCCAACCTGCCCGATGCCGGACACCTAAGTCATCAAAAACGAACAGGCCGCATTTAAAGAACCCTTATTCTGGAATCAGAAAGCAACCATAATAAAACTTCACGGTCTTTGTAACTGTACGTGCAAACTTGAGTTTGCCTTTTATTAAACCCATCCATTATGCTGTCGAATTATCTGAAAGTTGCTCTACGCTCCATATTCCGTAACAAGCTCACAGCGTTTATTAACATTGTGGGACTGGCATTAGCGATGACCGCTGCCGTTTTGATTTTTTTGTTCATCACCGATGAGGTGAGTTTTGACAAATACCACACGAAGGCCGACCGGATTTATCGCACAACCAGAATATTTTACGATAAAGAGGGCATACCCAGGCTCCACTTGTCAAGTGTGGCGCCTCCGTTTGGTCCGTTGTTGAAAAATGATTTCGGTGAGATCGAGCTAATGGCTCGCACGTTGCAGTATACAAGCGTGGTTGGATTGGAAGAAAACGGAGAACTCAAATCGTTCACAGAAAATAATATTTTCCTTGCGGAGCCAAATCTTTTCAAAATTTTCGATATCAAAATAAACTCGGGTGATCCCGCCAAGGACTTTCAGCGCCCGTTCACCATCATGCTGTCGGAGAAAACTGCTAAGCGCTATTTCAATGACACAAATATCATTGGTAAAAGACTGCGGTTTGACAATACGTTCGATCTGGAAGTTACAGGCGTATACGCTGACTTCCCCGCACAGACTCACTGGCACCCCGATTTTCTCATTTCATTTATTACACTTGAAGACAATAATGTCTACGGTCGTCAGGGTTTAGAAACTAACTGGGGCAATAACTCTTTTAGTACTTATTTACTTTTATCGGAAGGAACCGATCCGAAAAAACTAGTCACGCAGTTCCCGGCTTTTATCGACAAACATTATGGAACATATGCAAAAGCAAACTTTGGTGTAGCTGCCGATTTCGTTGCCTCCAGAACAACTGAACTCACGCTCCAAAAAGTAACCGATGTACACCTCCGCTCCCATCTCGATGACGAAATTGAAGTGAATGGAAACATCAACAATGTATACATGATGGGCGTGATTGGAGTTTTTATTGTGCTTATTGCATGTTTTAATTTTATTAATCTCTCTACGGCACGTGCTACCAAACGAGCCAAAGAAGTAGGCCTGCGAAAGGTTGTTGGGGCGTTTAAAAATCAATTGATTGTTCAATACTTAAGTGAGTCAGTATTGATTGCCCTGTTCTCACTCGCTCTGGCTGTAACCTTGTCATTCGTTGCCGTTGATTGGCTGAACCAATTCACCGGTAAACAACTCGCTTTAAATCTGTTGACGAACTTGACACTTTCAGCGGGACTGATCGCTTTTGCGGTTTTTGTAGGATTATTGGCCGGCTTCTATCCGGCATTTGTTGTGTCTGGGTTTAAACCTGCACTTGTATTAAAAGGACAACAAGGTTCTGCTAAAGGCAAAGGCGGAATAAGAAAGGCATTGGTTGTGGCTCAATTTTCAATTTCTACTGTATTGATTATTGCAACAGTGATCACATTTCAACAACTGAGCTACTTGAATACCCGTGATTTAGGATACGATCGTAATCAGGTGATAACATTAACTTACTATGGTTTGCTTGCACGGCAGTATGATGCATTTTATAATGAGATGTTGGGATCATCAGCGATCAAGAATGTTGGTCGGTCATCGCGAATTCCTACAGGCCGCCTGCTTGACTCACAGGGAAGTGCATTTATTATGAAGGGTGATAGCCTGATGGATACAGGTGTTAACCTGAAATATGTTTCCATTGACGAGGAATTCTTTAGTACCTATGGTGTAGACGTTGTTGCCGGCAGGAATTTTATAAAGGGAAACATTGTGGATGATTCTCTATCCTTTATCATCAATGAAGCAGCTGCACGGGCATTAGGTTGGAAAACAAACGAAGAAGGAATTGATAAGGACTTTTCGTATGGTGGAACCCGTGGCAAGCTCATTGGCGTTGTGAATGATTTTCATTTTGAATCACTACACCAGGAGGTCACGCCTATGATATTTGTTCCGATAGAGCAAGCGGGCGCAAATTCTGTGGCTGTTAAAATCAGCGGATCAGAAATGCAACAAGGCCTTGCACATTTAGAAAAAATCTGGAAAAGCATGCTGCCCGGAAGACCATTTGAATACCAATTTATGGACGATCGTTATGCACGACTGTATGAAGCAGAGCAAAAGGAAGGAAAACTCTTTACCATCTTTTCCGGATTGGCAATTTTCATTGCTTGTCTTGGACTATTTGGGCTGGCCACATTCAATACAATGCAGCGAGTTAAAGAAATTGGAATCCGGAAGGTACTTGGCGCCTCCGTTCCCGGCATTCTCATGCTGCTTTCAAAAGAGATAGTCGTTCTAATTGTAACTGCCAATCTCATTGCATGGCCTGTTGCCTGGTACTTTATGGATCAATGGCTGAATGGTTTTGCCTACCACATTGATATGAATGTAGTAGCCTATTTCCTCTCAGCATTGGCCTGCGTTATTGTGGCGCTAATAACTGTTAGTTCTCAAACGATTAAGGCCGCCATGACAAACCCAGCCAACACATTGCGATACGAATAGTTCTCCACAGAGCGGTATTTGTCGTTACATATTTTAGTATCTTGGCCGGTCTTAAACTTACCTCGATCGGTCATGAAACTATTTTTTACGCTTATCCTCTGTGCGGTTGGATATTTTGCATTTGCTCAAACAATTGTATCACCTAACAAGAATCTTAGTCTTTCGTTTTCACTTACCACTGATGGTGAGCCTGCATACCAGTTAAAAATCGGTCAGAAATCGGCAATCAATACCAGTAAGCTTGGCCTCGAACTAAGAGACCAACCATCATTCAATAAAGGTTTTACAATTTCCAAAATTGACACCACGAGCTTCGATGAGACCTGGACACCAGTTTGGGGCGAGGTTAGCCAGATCAGAAATCAGTATCGAGAATTGACTATCACACTGGCTCAAGTTTCTTCTGCCCGATCGATCAGAATCCGTTTCCGCTTGTTCAATGATGGTGTTGGTTTCCGTTATGAATTTCCCGCCCAGCCCAAGCTGGATCACTTCATCATTACAAATGAAAAAACAGAATTCAACCTGACAGGCGATCATAAAACATTTTGGATCCCTGGAGACTATGATACAAACGAATACAATTATTATACAACCAAGCTAAGCGAAACAATTCCGGAAAAAGGAAAGGTGGCAGATGAGATTTCGGCTCGTTTCCCGATCGCGAATACAATTCAAACTCCATTGATGATGAAGACACAAGATGGCCTTTACATCAATATTCATGAAGCTGCACTCATTAATTACCCAGCCATGATTTTGGAAGTTAATCGATCAGCGTTCTCACTTACATCACACCTGGTCAGCGATGCGGTTGGCAACAAAGCATACTTACAGACACCATTCAACACGCCATGGCGCACCGTTATCGTAAGCAATAAGGCAGCGGATATTCTGGCTTCCAAAACAATTCTAAATCTGAATGAGCCCTCAAAAATCAAAGACGTAAGCTGGATCCAGCCGATGAAATATGTTGGTATCTGGTGGGAGATGCATATTAACAAGGCCACCTGGAGTTATGCTGATGCGGCCAGTACAACCTTAACAGCTACCGATTGGAGAGGCATCACTCCTAATGGGAAACACGGGGCTACTACCGAGAACACAAAACGCTATATCGACTTTGCTGCCCGGCATGGGTTTGATGGCGTATTGGTTGAAGGATGGAATGTAGGTTGGGAAGATTGGTTCGGAAAATGGAAAGAAGATGTTTTCGATTTCGTGACACCCTATCCTGATTTTGATGTAAAAGAACTGCAGCGCTATGCCGCTTCTAGGCATGTAAAAATTATCATGCACCATGAAACTTCTGCTTCAGTAACCAATTACGATCGAAGGCTTGACGCTGCTTTTCAGTTCATGAAAGATAACGGCTACGATGCCGTGAAATCCGGTTATGTAGGTCGCATCATTCCTCGTGGTGAGCATCATGATAGCCAATGGACTATCAATCACTTCAATCGTGTTGCTGAAAAAACAGCACAATACAAAATTATGCTTGACGCCCATGAACCAGTGCGTCCAACCGGTTTGCACAGAACCTATCCAAACTGGTTAGCCTGTGAGGCTGCCCGTGGTAACGAGTTTAATGCATGGAGCGTTGGCAATCCTCCCGATCACGAAACCATTCTTCCTTTCACCCGCCTGATGGGTGGCCCGATGGATTATACTCCCGGAATATTTCAGGTGAAGATGAACCATTACGATCCAAATAAGAAAGAGCAGGTCCATACTACGCTCACCAAGCAGTTGGCACTGTATGTAACCATGTATAGTCCTTTACAAATGGCAGCCGATCTGCCAGAAAACTACGAACATTTTATGGATGCTTTCCAATTTATCAAAGACGTGGCCGTTGATTGGGATGACACTAAAATTATTGAAGCAGAACCGGGTGACTTTGTAACGATTGCGCGGAAGGCTAAAGGTCAAAACGATTGGTATGTTGGGGCAATCACCGATGAACAAAAAAGAAATTCAACAATCCCATTATCATTCTTAGAGCCCAAGCAAAACTACGTGGCAACAATTTATGCTGACGCACCAAATGCTCATTGGCAGGAAAACCCGATGGCATATCAAATTCAGAAATTTCTGGTTACGGACAAGACCATCATAAACGTGACGCTGGCGAACGGAGGGGGCGCTGCCATTAGTCTGAAACCGGCAACTATCGATGATATGAAAAAATTGAAACCGTATAAATCAACCAAGTAGAAAAACTTCTGGCTTTAATCTCCCTTCATATGAAATCGTTAAAATTCGTGCTGCTGGGTTTTCTTATAAGCTCCAATCTTTTTGGACAGGAAAAAATGTCACAGGCTGAACATGGAATCCTGAATGCATCATCATGGAATTTTAATGAAGGAAGGTTGCCGCTGAACGGAAATTGGGCTTTATACGAAAATAAACTTGCTGACCCTTCCGATATGAAAAGGCCGGGATCACTTTCCATTTTTCCGGAAGTATGGAATCCAGATATTCAATACGCTACCTATCACCTGAAGGTTGTTCTACCGGCCGACACATCAACATATGCGCTCGAAATCCCACAACTCTATTGCAGTTACGCCATTTGGGTAAATGGAAAAAAAGTAGCCGGGAACGGCCAGGTCGGGACGACCAAGGAAACTACTAACCCTCAATGGCTTCCACAAACTGCAGTACTTGAGAAAACTACTGATACCCTTTCCATTGTATTGCAAATCTCTAATTTCTATCATGCTAAGGGCGGTGCAAAAGAAGCCATTTATTTGGGCCATGCGAACATGATCAAAGACCATCATCAGGTCTCGATCAATAGTAGCATTACGGAATCGCTGGTACTTGCCGTTTTAGGGTTATCATTCTTCGTTATCTATTATGTCCGCGAAGAAAAGAAGAAGATCACGTTCTATTTTTCATTACTCTGCATCAACTGGGCCTTACGCGCAGTGTTCTCCAACACGTATGCGTTTATCTCTTTCTTCCCTGATTTTGACTGGGGCGTAATGATTCGGATAGAATACATCACGCTGTTCCTGATGATGATTTGGGCTATTCTGTTTTTAGCAAGATTATTTCCAAATGAGAGCAGCAAAACAATTAAATATTCTTTTGTGGGGGTCAATTGCGTTTTCACAGGTATCGCAGTTATTTTCTCACCAGCATTCTTTACACAGTGGCTAAATCTTTATCTGGCCGTTGCAGGATTGGTATTGTTGTTTGGAATTACGATCATCATCAGAGCCTGGATTAATGATCGAAGCGGAGTTCGGCCTGTATTATTTTGCGTGCTCCTTTGTATAGGAGTTTTCGGTTATGATATTTCTATTTATGAAGGTTTTTGGTTTACTACCTATAATGCACTTTTGCTAAGTACCGGTTACATTCTGATCTTTTTCTTATTGGGAATTTCGCTCCTCTATCACTTACAAATTTTTAAAGGAGATAGCTCGTCAAGCACGTTGACATTTGAAGATCTGTACGGTAAAACAAAATAAGTTTTTACTCAGCGGAAGATCGATCCGTCAGCTTGCACACATTATCCATTCCTAAGTGCATGAGCGCATCACCGGCATTGACAACCGGACTATTGTTCAGACCTATCACATACGCAGTTTCTGATGCTTTTACCTGTTCCTTAAACTCACCAAAGGGATCGGTGATCGTACCAACCCATTCACCTTTATGAACCAGCTGGCCACATTGAACACTCGATTGAAAAAGTCCCGCATGCTTGGCACGAATCCAGGAAGTACTCCAGATAATTTTATTTTCTTCTTTGGGCTCCGGGGCCCAGTCGATCATGTTTAAATGTTTCATCAAACGCAGTGCGCCTGAAATACCTTCTTCAATCCCCTGCTGATCAAACCTCAACGACTCACCAGATTCGTACACAATAATATTTTTACCTTTTTTGGATGCCTCTTTTCTAAGGGAGTTTGGTCGAAACGGGGAATCAATTGTAAAGGGGGCATTGAAGGCGTTTGCCAGTTCCTGATTTTTCTCATTGTTGAGCATGGCGCGCACCTGAGGGTAATTAGTTCGCATGGCTCCACCCGTATGAAAGTCAATCCCAAAATCTATAAACGGTATGATTTGATGTGTTAAGTTATACGCAACGCGACTTGCAAGCGATCCATTTTTGCTTCCCGGAAACGACCGATTCACATCCTTCCCATCCGGAACATCGCGAGAGAAATTAAGGAACCCGTATACATTGGTAATCGGCATACACACAACCGTTCCACGTTTGACGAGATGCAAGTCGCGGTCCAGAATTCTCCTCACAATTTCCATCCCATTAATTTCATCACCATGCATGCCTGCCATCAACGCCAACACCGGGCCATCAGCAGTTGATCGGTGAACATAGATAGGCGTATCAATCTGGGTATGTGATGGAAGCCTGGCGATATTAATGTTTATCTCCTTAGACTCACCAGGTTTAATTTCGTGGCCGGCTATTGTAACATTCTTCATGGTCAGTATCTAGTCATTAGTCATTAGTCATTAGTCATTAGTCATTAGTATTTAGTCATTAGTATTTAGTACAAAGTCTCAATACTAAATACTCAATACTATGTACTGAAGACTATGTACTAAAGACTATGTACTAAAGACTAATCAAGCATTAATCTTATCCTTCTGTATTTTCTTCTTCGCTGCGTTTTTCTCGAGGTACTGAATAATCTTTCCTGCGATGTCAATTTTTGTGGCGCCTTCGATTCCTTCAAGGCCAGGAGAGGAATTTACTTCGAGAATGAGTGGTCCGCGATTTGATGGGAGCATGTCTAC
>DASTYM010000295.1:0-20743 GCA_035764995.1 Cyclobacteriaceae bacterium
AACGGATGTTTGATTGTCAGGATGAAGGTGTTGACTTTCTCAATACCTGATTGCGACACCGATTTAATCTCGAACGGGTAATCTCCCGACTTCAAATTTGAATAATGAACGCTATTGGTTTCAGCTTTGATCCAGTCAGGATCATATCCTGTAAGTTTGTAGTATGTTTCAAAGCGTCTGGGAAAGCGGTAATTGGGGATGAAGAAATGAAAATCAACATCATTTTGATCGTGCTCAAGTGTTAATGATTCCTGTTGATGTAATCCTGTAAAAGTACTTTCATTGCTATCTTCCCGGAACACGGATACTCCGAGAAGTTTCGGTTCATAATTTTCTTCCTGAATGTTAATGAGTTTTGGATTGAAAATATTCAGTCCGTTAATCCCGCCAAAAACAATTTCACCGGATGTGCATTTGAAATAAGCGAGTCTGTTAAACTCTTCGTGTTGCAATCCATCGGCTGTGGTGAAATTGATAAAACGATTTTTATCGATTTCATATTTTGAGATGCCCTGGTTTGAACTGATCCAAAGGTTGTTACTGTCATCAGGAATGGTTGCGTAAATCGTATTATTTGGTAAACCTTCTTTGTCAGTTTTGTTAACGATCACTGGCTTTTCAAGGCTGGTTAAATCCATTGTCCACAAGCCCGAGTTGAAGGTGCCTACCCAAAGTTTATCCTGATGTTCCTGAATGGACAGGATCATAAAATACGTACCAAGAGGACGAGAGGCGTTCAACTCAAAAGGATAATGCCTGAATGAATTGGTTTCAGGATTATAGAGTGAAAGGCCGCTTGTAACACCCACCCATAGCCTTTTTTGGGAGTCGAGATAAAGTACAGTACCATTTCGAACTGCAGGTGTTGGGCCATATTGTGCAAAATCTTTTACGGTGCCGGTTTTTAAATTGTAGATAAAGAGCGAGCCCCCGCGAAGGAAGTATAAATAGTCCCCGTCCTGTAGAATTTGCCTTACTTGCCTGTTCCTGGTTATTTTTTCGAGTGGTTTGAAATAGTCAACTGTTTTCTTTTTTCGATTGAATTCAAGTAATCCCACTGAAGAACCAATCATCATGGTAGTTGAATTGAACTCCATGAAATAATAGGGCACAACATGCTGACTCGCTGATTTCAGTTTTATCTCAATCTTTTCAATATGAATTTTAGAACGATCTAAAATATGAATGATTCCGCCTTCGGTACCTATCCATAATCGGCCATCGCGATCTTCATAGACTCCTCTCACCATGTTATCACTTAATGAGATTGGACTAAGCGGATTATTGTAAATATGTCTGAACTTTATTTTTGAGGGATCATATTTATTCAAATCACCGGTCGATCCAATCCAGATGATCCCCGTATTATCCTGAAGAATAGAAGTACAGTTATTCCCGCTGAGCGATCGCTCGACCAAAGGATTTTTTGTAATATGAATGTAGTTGTCATTTGCAGGACTATACACTACAACACCGTTTGATTTTGCGAGCATCCACACCTCATTATTTTTGTCAATCAGGATGCGGTTAATCCGGTTATAAAATGGAGCTTTATCGGGGGTGAAATGTTTAATGAAAATTCGTTTAACAGTATCATATACTAACACACCAGCTCGTTCTGTCCCCATCCAAATGTGACCTTCCTGATTGAGGGTCATGGTTGTTACCCGTGTTGACAAAGGGAAATCAAATCCAGGATAAGCAATGTAAACGGAGTCAATTATTTTTTTGTCTTGAAGCGCGTAAATTTTTTTTTGTTTATCAACCAGCAGTTTATTTCCGATGGCAAGGAGACTTGTGATACTTGTGAGTTTTTTCTTCGGATCAATAACGGCTTTCAGGGTATCGTTTTCGAGATAATACAATCGGTTACTAAACGAGCTCGCCCAAATTATTCCATCACTGGTTTGAGCTATGTTCGTAATAATAGGTGTACCATTTTGACTTGGGATGGATCGCAGTTTGTCGGTAGCATAATCATACATAACTAAGCCGTATGAATGTGTGCCAACGAGCAATCGATTGAAGTATTTGTCTTTGAACAAGCATCTGATTTCCTGTCCGCCTATGCTCTCACCTGTTGCTAAGTTTCTATACGAAGTAAATTTGTACCCATCGTATTTAAAGAGCCCATCTCCGGAAGCCCATAGTAATCCATAATTGTCCTGAACCAAATCAGTTACCTGTGAAGAGTTAATGGTGCCGGGAATTGGCACATGCTCAAATGGAATATAGGGATGGTCACTTTGTGAATACCCTTTGAAGAGTGTTAACAAGCATACAATGGGGAGAAAGTACTTCACAGTTTAGTCTTCGGGGTACGGTATAAATACAAAATTGGTAAACTCTTTATCAATTACGAAGAGGCAGCAAAATTCATCCGGTTCCTTGAAGGCATCTTTAAAGTCTTGTTGCTTTTCGTTGTCAACGATTCCGCGTTGAACAAATTCATCCAGAAAGGAAGCATAATAGTTCCATTCTGTATTGGCTTGACTTTGCGGAAGGATAATCTGGCCAATGGGCTGTGATTCCTTACATATTGGAAACACGGGATACGCTGAAATGCCGCGTTTCCGGATTTGATAGGAGGCTTCTTTTATAGTGTCTGCCACCCTCACAAAATCACTTGAAATTGTTCCCAGGTATTTCCCATTTAGCTCCGGATCGTTATTCATATTTTTTTTAAACAGGGAGGTAAAATTAACAGGTTCGAGCCATACTTTTTTAGTCCGTTCATAAACACCAGCAAGAGGGTTGCCGGGTCATCCGTTCCGTTTGTGTAATCTATATCAAAAGGGTGATTTTCCTCAATTGTTTATCGTTTATCTTCCCCAAAACCCTATACTATGAAAACTCAACACGAAGCTTTAACCCGTCAGGATTTTTTGCAGTACGCAATGCTCAGCGCTACCGGCCTTATCCTGCCAGCGATTGCCTCCGGGCAGGTGAATCAGGAAAAGCCGGCTCCAGTCAAGTTGGAAATTGTGAAGGAATTTGTGGGAGTGTGTCACGGCAAATTTGATCGCTGTAAGGAAATGCTGGAGAATGATCATTTACTTCTCCATGTTTCGTTTGATTGGGGTGGTGGCGATTACGAATCAGGCATTGAAGCTGCAGGGCACGTAGGCAATAAGGAGATTGCCGCGTACTTACTTTCAAAGGGTGCACGCTACAATGTTTACCTGGCCAGCATGCTTGGTCATTTAGATGTTGTAAAGAGTGTGTTGACCTTCAATCCATCGCTACTCAACTCAAAAGGTCCGCACGGATTTACCATGCTGCATCATGCACAAAAAGGAGGGGAAGCCGCAAAACCCGTTGAAGAATATTTGCAATCACTTGGAGCAGTAGAAACCAGAATTGATTTCTACAAAAACTCATGAGCCGGAAAGGAATTCCTTGCAATAGGAATTTAATTGGGGAAAGAAATTATCAAACTCGGCTTTGAACAATTCGTAAGCGTTCACTAAGTCAACAGTAGCTTCTTCCATTTTTGATTCGTACGGAGTTCGTCTTGCCATTCCGCTAAGCGCCCGATGGATGCCTTCTGTCTTTGAATAGTTTACCAGCCAATTTCCTTTAATCATGTAAGGCATCATGTACCTTACATCTTTGGGAAGTATTGAGTCGTACGACTGAATGGTGTCATAGGCCATGTCGGCAAAATCAGGAAGCAGGTCTGTATGGTATTGATCCCAATTCCGGGCAAGGAAGTGATCATAAAACACATCCACAATCACACCTGAATAATGACGATACTTCGGTCTTAGTCTGTTTTTGCTTTCAGATACCACTGGATGGCTGTCAGTAAACTCATCGATGGCACGATGCAATTCAATCCCGCGGATGATGGAGGGCTCAAATTGTTCCATGGCATTTCGACCTTTTACAAAATCGCCAATGAAATTTCCCACCATGATTTTAGGGTCATCTCCTGATAAATACAGATGTGCAAGGAAATTCATGCCATAAGATAGCAGACCATAGCCCATAGTCCATAGTAAAATGGAGCCTTTTCCTGAACATTCGACCAAAGTAGCGCGCTATTGACTAGTCACTATTGACTATTGATTTAGGAATATCCATCTTCCAATCTCAAATTCAACCGGGATGCCGATATCACAGTTAAAACTACTTATTACCCTGGCTCAGATTGACGGAGAAGTAGGGGAGAAAGAACGCAATTACATTTTTAATATAGGCAGGGCCAATGGGTTGGCAGAAGTTGTGGTTGAGCCCCTGTTTGGAAAGAGCCACGATCTGATTATACCAGATAATTTATCCAACGGAGAAAAGTTTAATTACATCTTCAGCCTGGTGCAGCTCATGAAGATTGACGAGCGACTGTATCAGGATGAGATTCGTTATTGTTCTAAAGTGGCTGCCAAATTAGGATATGACGATGCAGTCATGTTCGAATTGATGCTTCACGTGCGGGCCGTGATGGAGACCAACGAACTCGATGCCCTGAAAAAACTTACCGAAAAATATCTTTCAAAATAACATCCCCATTTTTAATTCATTCTAATACCTAACCGTCTATGAAATCAAAAATTACGCTTGTATTTCTTTTCATAACCTCATTAGTCTTCGGTCAACGTACACTTATTCACTGCGGCAACCTGATTGATGGTAAATCAAATGATGTTCAATCACAAATGACAATAGCTGTAGATGGCAACAAAATTGTTTCTGTTGAGAAAGGATTTACCAAACCTGGAAGCAATGACAAACTCATTGATCTTAGCAAGAAAACAGTTATGCCTGGTCTCATTGATATGCACGTTCACCTCGAAGGAGAAACGAGCAAGGATCAGGCACTGCAGCGCTTTACATTGAATAAAGCCGACATGGCATTTCGGTCAACGGTATATGCCAGGCGAACACTGATGGCAGGCTTTACAACGGTTCGTGACTTGGGTGGTTCCGGAGTTAACATTTCGTTGCGCAATGCAGTAAATCAGGGGCTTGTTGTTGGTCCCCGAATTATTACTGCTGGTAAATCCATCGCGTCAACCGGTGGTCATGCAGATCCAACCAACGGATATCGTGAAGATTTGATGGGCGACCCAGGTCCAAAGGAAGGAGTAATTAATTCACCGGAAGAAGCAAGACAAGCTGTTCGTCAACGCTATAAAGATGGTGCTGATATGATCAAGATCACAGCAACTGGTGGTGTATTGAGTATTGCAAAAGACGGGTCAGGGCCACAGTTTACCAATGACGAGCTAAAAGCCATCATAGAAACGGCAAAAGATTATGGTATGCACACAGCGGCACACGCACACGGAACTGAAGGTATGAAGCGTGCCGTGATGGCCGGCATCACAACCATTGAGCACGGTACCAAAATGACCGATGAAGTAATGGAGCTGATGAAACAAAAAGGAACATTTTATGTGCCCACTATTACTGCAGGAAAATTTGTAGCCGAAAAAGCGAAAGAACCGGGCTACTATCACCCGTTGGTGGTTCCCAAGGCATTAGAGATTGGTCCGCAAATTCAACAAACATTTGGTCAGGCCTATAAGAAAGGTGTGAAGATTGCGTTCGGCACAGATGCAGGAGTTTTCCCGCATGGCGAGAACGGAAAAGAATTTGGATACATGGTAGAAGCAGGGATGCCACCGATGGAAACTATTAAATCGGCCACCATTGTAGCAGCCGGAGTTTTGCAAATGGCTGATAAAATTGGAACGATTGAAAATGGAAAACTTGCCGATATCGTTGCTACAGACGAAAATCCGTTAACCAATATTAAAGCGATGGAGAAGGTGAGTTTTGTAATGAAAGATGGGGTTGTCTATAAGCCATGAGATACGCGCTTTATTTTATTCTCCTCTGTTGTATAGCCTGTTCTTCCGGAAAACCTGATGAGAAAGAACTTGTCTTGACAGGTTTGGATGGCAGGGAATTTTTTACTCCGGATTTCAAACCTGAAACACGGGCACGGCTTGATAGTAATTTAACAATTGCCCGGACTAATTTTGAATCAAATCCTTCGGAAGAAAATTACATCTGGTTGGGGAGAAGAGAAGCATATTTATACCAATATGAAAATGCGATCGAAACATTCAGCGATGGAATAAAGAAATATCCCGATTCGTATAAACTTTATCGACATCGCGGCCATCGCTACATTACGGTTCGGGATTTTTCAAAGGCCGTTGCTGATTTTCAGCAAGCTGCATCCTTGATGCCTACACAACCATTGGAGATTGAGCCAGACGGTCAACCGAATAAATTGAATATCCCGTTGTCATCCACACAATTTAATGTGTGGTATCATTTGGGGCTTGCGCATTACCTGCGCGGAGATTTTGAAAATGCTGCACTTGCTTATACACAATGCATGAGTGTGTCGAACAATGACGACCTGATGTGTGCCACTGTGGACTGGCTGTATATGACCTTTCGGAGGATGAACCGGAAGGAAGATGCACAGGCGCTTCTTGCGTTGGTTCGTGATAGCATGAATATTATTGAGAATGATTCGTATTATTTACGATTGAAAATGTACAAAGGATTAATTCAACCCGATTCCCTGTTGAAAGTGGGAGTCAATACTGAAGATGTTGATCTCGCTTTAGCAACGCAGGGTTACGGAGTTGGTAACTGGTACTTGTGCAACGGAGATACTGTGAAAGCAAAAGAAATATTCAATCGGGTTGTTCAAGGGAAACATTTTTCTGCCTTTGGATTCATTGCAGCGGAGGCTGAGTTATCCCGGCTTAAGTAATAGCATCCCAGATCTGTTCGATTTTTTCTTGAACCTGTAAAATTGTCAAAGGTTTCGTTTTGCCTGTTCCAAATGTCGCCTGTTGTGAGTGAGTAGGAATTGAATGGCATCGCCCGGATTAATCTTTATCCAGGAAGAGATGGATGTCTTGACAGAATTTTTCCCCAGGTTTTTGTTTTTCGCTTTTTTGAGGAGAATCAACATGTTTTCCAGGTGTTGTATGAAATCAAGTACAACGTTACCGGGACTGCTAATTCCTGCAGGTCGGTGTCTTTTGAGCGCCCTAAACTTCTTCTTGCTTCGGTCAGGGTCCATGCTGTTAATAAAATATTTACCGATCATGCTGTGCTTGAAGGCAACTGGCTCTGCCTGTTCAGGAGATTTACTAATGGCTCGTTCAATATGGGGCAGATAAAATTCAGCGTAGGAGTTTAAGTGTGCAATACATTCTGCAATACTCCAACCGTTGTTGGAAGCTGGCTTGAGAAGTATTTCTTCAGGAAGATTCTGGATAACAGCAATAACCTCCTTGAGCTGGATTTCCAACTGCACTTCAGCGTAAGTCAAAAATTCTTCCAGCAGCATGGTTAGTTGTTGTTTAATTTCTTACCGAAGATTAATAATAAGACCCCAATCAAACAGAAGCAACTTTCAATCACTAGCCAGTTTGTTCCGAATTCGCCTAAAGGCCCATCAATGACCCGCGTGACGATTCGTGAGACTACATACGATCCCCAAAAAATGGTTAAGAAAATTAAACCGTTTGTCGTTTGGTAAAATGCAAGGTAACAAAGCATTGCAACGAGTGTAATGCCTACACCACCATAAATTCCACGGATGGAACTAATTGAATCATTGTTGGGGAGTTTTACACCCACTAAATCCATTACTGCTTGTGGATTAATAATCGCCATAACTGCTACATAGGCCAGGCTGATGGCGGAAAGAAAAATGAATCCCTTACTGGCTGAAAGGTGAATTGCTTTGGTTGTCATCGTATTGTTGTTTTGTTTATGCAACAAAAGTGACTGAACGATTAATAATCATTTTTGGTATTTACCAAGATTATCAAATCCTGACTGAATTTATGAGCTTACTGAAATTGGTTGGGTCGATACCCAGGTAATTAGCAAGATATTTATGTGGCACTAATGTCAGGATATGCGGGCTTCGCTTTAAAAGGATTCGAAATTTTTCCTCTGATGAATAGCATTGAAGTTCTACCATTCTTTCCAGTAATCCTGAGAACGCATGCATGATGCCAAGCTGAATGGCTTCGGCTACGCAAGCATGTTTTTGCATACAGGCACTGACTGACTGAAAGTTGGCGCGCAGGAATGTAGAAGGTGTCAACGCCTCGTACGAGTAAGGTGAAGTTTTTTGCAGAAAAAATGAATCAATCGAGCCGCCAAAAGAAGGTGGGTACGAAAATACCAAGGTTGATTCCCTGTTTTGATCGTCCTGATAAACAATCCGCTGAACACCATCCGTTACGAAATACAGATACTTTTCAACATCGCCCGCCTGCGTAATAATGTCTTTCCTCTTCACATGATGCTCTGACCACATACTCATGAAATCGTATCGGGCCTGAGGCGTAAAAGCTTTTAAGGATTCGATTGTTTTTTGCAGCGACTCAAGATTTGTCATGAATTATTGAATAACAGGAAACATTTCACCTTGAAATGTAGGAAATTTTATGAGTGGAATTGCAGGGATTCGGATATCCAATAAGGATGGAATGTGGCGTGATTACATCACCATCATGCGAGGCACAATGCGGATGAATGCCTGAAGGGAGAAAGGAGTGTTGCCGTAAATGGGCTCAAGACTTGTCGGGATAAAATTGAACGTACCTTGTACACCAATGGCGGTATCTGTTTTTAACCATGATCCTAGTTGATACGTGATACCTCCTGTTAAGGAATGGATCGGAAAAATCTCTTCATTGGGTATGATTATCTGAAGTTCTTCGTCTGATTTTTCTACCCACTCATACCTTCCGAGAAGGTTAACCTTTTTGACCTGGTAGTTTGCTTCAACCAGCAGTGAGCTTTCCTTGTGTCCTGGACCACTATCGTTGTAGCCGAATACAGCCGCTGCCGTAAATGTTTTTTCATTTAGCGGTTTTCCTGAAAAAATAACCGAGGCGGTTGTCCGGTCAACATCTTCATCGGGCTCTAATTCTTCAGGACTTTTAATAAATCCCTTTGATGCCTGAATAACAATGCTTTTTGATGGGGCATAGGATAAACGGTAACTATAACTATCAAATTTGGCCTTGTCAAAATTAAAACGGTGTTCATCTGGTTCACGGCCAGTAAAGGATGAACCTTCGAGCTTGAAATTTTTATAGCGCAATCCTGCGGTAGCGACTCCAAAAACAATGTGCGTTGCGTCCTGCCAATGATGGCCGAGTGGGGCGTTCGGGTTATTCAGACTGGATATGCGGTGCATAAAAGCGGTTGGTCCAAGAGCGGGTTCACCGGGATAACCGAAGTATACAGTGAAATCCACGTCATCAGAAAAACGTTGAGTATAACCTACGGCCAGCTCGGAAAAAAAATCATGTGGGTGTTGCCGGTTAACCAACGGCTCACCTTTATAAGTTTCACCTGTTTGAAACAGGAGAGGATAACCATCTCCGCCCACGGTGACGGGATCAATTGAGATCATGGCACGCAGAAGCAACAATCCATTTCTTCCCATTTTTCGCTGCGTCATGCCCATGACCCATCCGGGAACATCAAATTGATTTTCTCCTGCATCCTGATTGTTGATGTTCTGCCAGTTCTGACGGATAAAAATTTCTCCGTGCAGCATGCTGTTCCATTTTTCACCTTGTTTCATCCATGCATACATGGGTGTGTTATCCGGGAGCCAGCCTGTTCCGGAACCATTTCTGTTCATGGGCAAACTCTGGGAGAATGCATGCGACATACCATGCTCGTGGGCAGGAGTGGCAGAAGTTAGTCCGGGACCTTTTGATTTTGGTAGCTTGTATTTCGCTTTCGCAGAAAGCAGCTTGATTGGAAAGTTCACGGAAATTTTTTCCCAATGAATAGTAGCCTTCACTTCCATCTCATTTATTTTCTCCAGTGAGTATTTCAGTCGTTCGCGATGATTGGAAACTTGAGGGGAAACGGTAAATCGTACCACATCTTCAGCTTCCGAATACTCATCGGCCAGGTGTTGATCCCAGTTTTTATTCAGGATAACAGTCCACTGATCTTTACCCGGAATCGTGAAGAGTGCGTACTTACCTGGTTTTAATTCCTTACCTCCAATTTCAACTGAAGTATTTACCTCGAGTGTTGTAGCCCGGTGTGCACCCGTAACCCAAACCTGATCGTAGGTAACCAGCCCGCCCCAAATTACCCGGCCGCGAACTGCTGGTGCATAGTATTGAATCCTTACTCCAATTTTTCCCAGTAGGAGTTCGGCTTGTGACGGGATACTACCCCTTGTAGTATCCGATTGTTGCCCATAGGCAGCAATGCCTAAAGCAACTAAAATGAATGATGCGAAGTATTTCATGTTATTTGGTTCGAATTCTTAAACTATTCACAATTACGGAAACTGAACTTAAGCTCATGGCCAACGCGGCCAACATCGGGCTCAGCAGAATTCCACTGAACGGAAATAATATACCTGCTGCAATCGGAACTCCAATGGAATTATAAATAAAAGCCAGGAAAAGATTCTGCCGGATGTTGGTCATCACATCCGTGCTCAATTTTTTAGCACGAATAATTCCCTGTAAGTCACCTTTTACCAACGTTACACCTGCACTTTGAATGGCTGCATCAGTACCGGTGCCCATGGCAATTCCAATATTTGCCTGTGCCAATGCCGGGGCATCGTTAATTCCATCACCTGCCATAATTACAATGTTATTTTTTTGCTGGAGCTCTTTTATTTTGTTGAGTTTATCAGCCGGTAAACACTCAGCTTCAAATCCATCCAACTGTAATTCTTTGGCCACATGGCTGGCTGTGTTCTTATTATCGCCTGAAAGCATGTAAACCTGCAGCCCTTGTTGTTGTAAACCCTGAATGGCAGCTTTTGATGTTGGCTTGATGGGATCTGCAACGCCAATATATCCTGCAATCTTCTGATCGATGACAACGAACATAACGGTCTCTCCACGCAGCTGATATTCCTCCACTCGCTTCAGGTGAGTTTCATCGAGTTGGCGCTTTAAGGTGCTTACAAGCTTCATATTTCCAATCGCAACTCTCTTTGAATTAATGACTCCGGTTATTCCATGACCTGTTATGGATTCAAAGTGATCTACCTGGTTGATTGGAAGATTTTTATTTTTTGCTTCCGTGATAATGGCTTTGGCAAGCGGATGCTCACTGCTGGCCTCAAGCGAAGCAGCGTATTGAAGAATTTCATTCTCTGAAATGGTTTCAGACAAGGATTGAACAAATTTGAGTGTTGGTTTTCCTTCTGTAATAGTTCCTGTCTTATCAATCACCAATATATTTGCTTTCTCCAGCTCTTCAATGACTTTGGCTTCTTTCACCAACACACCCAGTTGCGCACCTTTTCCGGTTCCAACCATAATCGACATAGGTGTTGCCAATCCAAGCGCACACGGACAAGCAATAATTAAAACGGTTACTGCGTTAGCGAAAGCATAAACCAGTGAAGGTTCTGGCCCCCAGATGGCCCACACGAAAAATGAAAGGATCGCTACTAACACAACGGCCGGTACGAAATATTTTGAGACTTTATCAGCAAAATTCTGAATGGGAGCTTTCGAACGACTTGCCTTATTCACCATATCAATGATCTGCGCAAGTAAAGTGTCTGACCCGATTTTTAACGCAACCATTTCAAAACTTCCTGTTTCGTTTAGTGTTCCCCCTGTCACCAGGTCGCCTGTATTTTTTTCTACCGCAAAAGCTTCACCCGTGATCATGGATTCATTGACCGCACTTTTTCCGCTGGTCACTTTTCCATCAACTGGAATTTTTTCTCCTGGTTTAATTTTCAGAATGTCGTTTATCTTAACGTGCTCCAACGGAATTCTTTCCTCTTTTCCATTTCGAATAACAGTTGCTTCAGGTGGAACGAGGTTGAGTAATTCGCGGATGGCACTGTTTGTTTTACCTCTGGCTTTCAACTCCATCACCTGTCCAAGCAGTACTAATACGAGAATAACAGTGGCTGCTTCAAAGTAGAGGTGCACGGCTCCATCCATTTTGAACTGATGTGGAAAAATTCCTGGCATTAACAACCCAACCATGCTAAATAGGTAAGCAGCACCCACACCCAACATAATAAGTGTCCACATGTTTGGCGATCTTCGGATCACTGATTGGTAGCCACGCTTAAAAAATTCAGCGCAGACATAAAGGACAGGCAATGATAGAATGAATTGCAACCATCCTAACGTGGTTTTGCTTGCCATATCTGAGAAATGAATCCCAACCATTTCGCCCATAGCGATGATAAAAATGGGCAAGGTAAAAGCTGTAGCGATCCAGAATTTTTTAAACATTGAACGATAGGCTTGCTCTTCTTCATCATCTTTTTTTTGCACAATTCTTGGAACCAGGTCCATTCCGCAAATCGGGCAACTTCCCGGTTCTGAACGAATTATTTCGGGATGCATCGGGCAAGTGTATTCTTTTTTTGCAGCTGTAAGCTTTTGTTCTTTCACCAGGTGCATTCCGCAAACCGGACAATCACCAGGTTTTGAATATTTTTTATCGCCTTCGCAGAGCATCGGGCAGTAGTAAAGTGCACCTTCTTCGGCAGGTTCTTCATGTTTGTGAGCATGCTGATGTTCGTGTTTCTCTGCTTTAACTGGAACTTCGGTTGATATCTGGTAGTGAAGGTTGGCCATACCTTCCCGAAGCTTTTCGAAAGGAATATGTTTGTGCATGGTAACCGTGGCTTTTGCTTCCTGAAGATCAACCTTTACCGATTCAACCCCTTCAACCTTGCGAAGTGCATTCTCCACCTTGGAGGCACATCCGCTGCACGTCATGCCTGATATATGATAGGTGTGTGTCATAATCTTTATTATTTCTGTAATAAAGATACGACCTGGTGGGCGAATGGGATTTACAGAATTTTAGGGAAGAGTTATAACCTGTCTAGCGGGTGGCGCTTTTGCTCCCCGATTTTCCTGAAATGACTTGGTGTTAACCCTGTTATTTTTTTGAATTGATTGGAAAGGTGCTGAACACTGCTATAGTGGAGCTTGTTGGCGATTTCACTGAGCGACAATTCATCATAAACCAACAACTCTTTCACGTACTCGATTTTTTGCAGAATGGCAAAGTTCTCAATGGTTGTTCCTTCCACGGAGGAAAAAAGGTTGCTCAATGAGTTATAGTCCTTATTTAATGCTTCTGAAATCTCAACTGATAATTTCTTTTTTCTGGCAACACCATCGCGCACGGATGAAAGTACAACACTTTTTATTTTTGAAATCGTGCGGGCATTCCGGTCCTCGATTAGCTCAAAGCCGATTTTTTCAATGCTGTTTTTAAATTTTAGAAGTTGACTTTCGTCAGGCTCACGCACCAGTTCAACTTCGCCCAGTTCAATGCCGTTGAAAGAGAGTTTATTTTCCTCTAGTGCCTGCTGTACCGCCATTTTGCAGCGGTCGCAAACCATATTTTTGATAAAAAGTTTCATGATTTTCCGATCCAACCCAGGTGCGTGTTCTTAAAATTGTCAGGATATTTCAATCCATACCCTACAATGCGATCAAAAGAACTGTGCCCGAATAACACAACACCCGCCAGGGTAAGTTCATGGATTACGAAAAAGAATCCTGCAAAATATACCAGTATTGCAACCCCCTTGTGATGCAGCACATTATATGTAAAAGCACCAATGCCTGGATTGATGAGATAGCCAAGCATACCCAGATCAGGTGTCAGGAACCATGCCCAGAAAACCCATCCGTGAAAAGGCAAAAATGAATTTAGATAGATAGCCAGACCAAACATGGCCGCTTCTTCCATTCGTAAAATGTTTTTCATAAAGTTTTATTGATCAATAATTCTTTTCAAATCCAAATCCTGAAAATCAAAACTGAAATCAATATTCGGTGAAATGCCTCTCATACTGATCCTTGTTGCATTTCCATTTTCATCCAACGTAAAGGAGGCCAGTGCATCACAGTTCATGTCCTGGTAGTTCCATTGAATAGCAAATGTATTGGCTTTATAATATGACATCTTACCCGTCAGCTTGGGTGAGCGAACACAGGCAAACCAAAGTTGTCCGTCTTTCAGGGAAATTTTCACATCACCAAACCAGTTATCGTGATAGGTACCGATGAAATCTTCTGGTTTGAAAGCAGGTTTAGCATTTCTCACGGTACTCCAAACAGCGGTTGTAACTGAATCTCCCGCATTTTCCATTTCCTGAATTTGTTTGAAAGTGGGTGTGAGCCGATCGATCGGCTTTAAACCGATGTAAGAATCAATGATCGCACGGGAGATCGTTTGGTAACTATATCCTCCCGGATCGGTATTAGTCAGTACTATGACACCAACATTTAATTCCGGGACTAAGGTTGTCTTTGAAAGCATGCCTGGCAATCCGCCCGTGTGTGAAAAAACTACATACCCATTTTGATCGTTGATTACCCAGCCTAAGCCGTATGCATTGAAATGTACTTTCGATCGTGGATCAGGTTTTCCATTAAATCCGATCAGCGTATGAGGCTTAAACATTTCCTTGTGATTCTCGGGAGAAACCAATTGTGTACCATCACCAGACTTTCCTCCGTTTAAATGCATGATCATCCATTTACTTAAATCAGTAACACTAGCGTAAATCCCACCGGCAGCACCCAGTAAAGCGTCCGATTTGGTATAAGTTTCAATCTGTTTTAGTGTGCCTTTGCTTACAGCGTGGGGCATGGCAATATTTTTCTTCTCTTTCACACGTTGATAAACACTCGCAGATCGATCCATAGCCAACAGTTTCATTATTCTTTTCTCGACAAACTCTGTCCACGGCATGCCACTCACCCGGGTAACAACTTCACCCGCAACAATGTACAGTAAGTTGTCATAGTCATATTTTGTTCGAAATGCTGAAGTCGGTTTTTGATACTGAAAACTTTTCAATACATCTTTTACGGTAAAGTCACTGCCATCAGGGAAGAACATTAAGTCACCGGCACCCAGTCCTAATCCGCTTCTGTGTGTAAGTAAATCCTGGATGTTGAAATTGGCGGTTACATAGGGATCATACATCCTGAACTCCGGAATGTAGTCGATCACTTTATCATGCCATTTTAATTTCCCTTCATCAACAAGAATGGCAAGTGCCATTGTAGTAAATGCTTTCGTATTGGAAGCAATGGCGAAAAGTGTGTTTTCGTCCGCTCTCTCCTTTGTGAGAACAGAGGTAACTCCATACCCCTTCGCATGCACCACTTTTCCATCCTTGACAACAGCCACTGCAATTCCGGCCGACTGCATCATCGACATGGTCTTATTTACTAATGAATCAATTTGTCTGGATTGCAAGGGCTGTGCGATCCCGGAAGCTGAATGGATTATGAATGAGAGAGTCATAATCGTGAACAGGATAGTATGAAGTCTTTTCATATATGAATTGTTGGGTAATTTTAATGTATAGTTTTTTTCCACCACCACTGAAACACAATTAATCCCCAGATGCGCGCGTGAACATCACCCGGGTTTGAAGAAAATAATTGACGCTTTAATTTTTCTATCGCCTGATAATTGAAAACGCCCTGATCTTCAATATTTCTTTTTGAAAGCAGGTCATCCACGATCAATGACTTCATTTCGACTCTAAACCATTTGAGGAGCGGCACCTCAAAACCTTTTTTTGGCCTGTTATAAAGTTGAGCAGGCAAAATATCTTTGAAGGTGTCCTGCAAAATTCTTTTTCGGATGGTTGAATTGATTTTGAATTCACCGGGGAGACTAAAAAGAAAATTAACCACTTCATAATCCAAAAATGGAGTACGAACTTCTAACCCATTGGCCATACTCATCAGATCAACTTTTGTGAGCATGTCGTTAGGTAAAACAAGCTTTGTGTCCGTTAAAAGAATATTATTGATAGAAGCTTGTTCTGGAATGGAGTTAAGAATTTCTGATTTAAGGTTTTGATAATCTTCCATCATCAAACCTGCTTTGGATCTTTCTGAAAACAAATCGAACGCATGATGCTCATCAGCAAACCCTGCCCACCTCCAATACCTTTCTTTTGACGAAAGTTTCATTCCTTCAGCAAACCGCGCCAGTTGTCTGGCCTTGTTACCAAACGGACTGTTTCGCGAATGCGGGAGGAGGTGCCACAAGGGTAGTAGCGTTGATACTAATTTTTCTTTCCAGCCTTTATTAATGATTTGATGGAACGCAGCATGTTTATTGTAACCGGCCATCAATTCATCAGCACCATCACCTGATAAAGCGACCGTGGCATGTTTTCGGGTTTCCTGGCTTAAGATGTAAACATTGATAGCTGATGAATCGGCAAAGGGCTCATCGATATAATCTAAAATTGAATGAACATGTTCGTAGAGGTCATTGTTCGTTAAAGAGAATACCGTGTGTTCAGTTTTAAAGTGATTCGCAACTAACCGCGCGTACTCAGTCTCATCAAAAAACTTTTCATCCTGAAAGCCAATCGAAAACGTATGGAGATCAGGCTTCTGTTTTGCAGCTAAACCAGTAATCACAGAAGAGTCAATGCCACCACTTAAAAACGCACCCAGTGGAACATCAGCGACTAATCTTCGCTGCACAGATGCCTCCAGGAGCTCATGTAGTTTTTGTTTGGCTGAGTCGTAGGAAATCCTGTTTTCATTTGCCTGAGGACTGGGATCAAATGGAATAGTGTAATATTTGACAATGGACAATTGAGAATTAACAATTTTCAGGTAATGCGCTGGAAGTAATTTTTTAACTTTTTGAAATATAGTGTTGGGGGCAGGGATGTAGTTGAGTTGGAGGTATGTATATAGTGAACTGTAGTCAAGTTCTTTTTCGATTCCATAGTGGATGATCGACTTCATTTCTGAAGCAAAGAGGAATTTATTTTCGTCAAACACATACAGCAGCGGCTTGATGCCATATCGATCTCTGGCTATAAAGAACGATTGTTCCTGTTTGTCATAAATACAGAACGCAAAGAAGCCGTTGAGTTTGTTCAGGCATTTTTCTTTTTCAAGGATGTACAGCTTGAGCAAAACTTCGGTGTCCGATTGTGAGAAAAAGGCAATACCTTTTGCAACCAGTTCTTGCCTAAGTTCGCGATAGTTAAAAATCTCGCCATTGAAAACGATGCAATACCGCCCGGTTTCGTCCCACATGGGCTGATGCGCAACTGCAGAAGTGTCGATAATAGAAAGCCTGCGATGGCCGAGTCCGACCCACTCATCTAAATAGACATTGTGAAAATCCGGACCGCGTTTTTCGATTGCTTTGGTGGCAGTCGCAGTATGGACTTTATTGAACTTACCGACCAAATTGAACGCAAATACTCCGGTAATGCCGCACATAGGTAATTATGGTGTGAACCAGCCAAAAATACCGTATTTCATACTGATGAGAAATAAACCGTTAGTTTTTAATCCTTCAGATCATGCACTTACGTTGGGCGTAGAGCTGGAACTGCAAGTTCTGGATGAGTCAACTTTGTTGCTCACTCCGCTGGCGAAGAAAATAATGGATGAAGCAAAAATAACATCCTTAAAAAAGGAATTCTTTCAAAGCACACTTGAATTAACAACAGGGGTTTGCAGTAATGTACAGGAGGTACAGGTGGATTTGCAAAATTTCCTGAGCAAGGCTCACGAATCTGCAATCAAACTTGGATTAAAAATTTCATCTACAGGTACGCACCCGGAAGCTGATTACCGTGATCGGACCATTACACCGACCCGAAGATATTACGAACTAGCAGATCATAATCAATGGCTAATCAGACGGATGGCGGTGTATGGTATGCACATTCACGTGGGTATGCCGTCAGCTGATGAAGCTATTCAGTTTAATAATTTCCTGCTTCATTTTGTTCCGCATGTGTTAGCGCTTTCAGCCAGCTCGCCCTTTTGGCAGCGGATGGATACCGGCTTGGCTGCTGCCCGGCCAACCATCTTCGAATCAATGCCTACCTGTGGATTACCGTATGTTGTAAAAGACTGGAAACAATTTCAAAAATTGTACAATTCGTTAATCCAATCGAAATCAATAGCGAGCATGAAAGACCTGTGGTGGGATATACGTCCGAGCCCAACTTATGGAACAATTGAACTTCGAATTTGTGATGAACCCGCTACGTTGCAAGAAGCTCTTGCCATCGTTGCCTTTGTACATTTATTGGCACACTGGTACTTTGATCACCCGAAGGAGTGGAGAGCAAAACGCAAGACTTCGCAGCGATGGATGTTACGGGAAAATAAATGGCGTGCTATCCGATTTGGTTTGGATGCACAGATTATTGTTCAACACAACAAAAAGCCTGTAAAAATAGCAGATGATATTTTTCATTGGCTGGAGCAATTTAGTACGCATGCAAAATCGTTAGGTTACGAATCGTATGTCGAGGCTGTGGAGGAGATTTTGAAAAACGGTAATAGTACCCAACGGCAATTGGAAGTATTTAATCGGACCAATGATCTGCACGAAGTAACACGACTCAATGTGATGGAGTTTGAATCAGCGCTGTTTAAGCTGACCTTCTCGGAATCAGATTAAACTGTGAAAGAAGTTTTGCTCCAATAAGCAAGCAAACCCAGCAAAGGAGCACCACAAACTCCCAGTAATTTCCTCCGGCATGTGGAAGTTTTCCCTGAACACGCGGCAGGTAACTCATGAAAAAGATGAACCAAACGTAATACAGGTAAATGCCTTCTGCCAGCATGTATTTTTTAGGAGCGAGCCTTTCACTTATAAATTGAGTGTGAATAAAAGGCATGATAAAAATAAATACATATGCCAGGAAGCCACCGGCCAGGCGAATGGGTATCAATTCGTTTTTTGATAAATAAACATAAGTGAGAAGTTCGATCAGATGAATGCCGTGTGCAATAGCAAAAACATGAAACGGTTTGACAGACAGAAATGAAGCAAGCTTCTCCCGGTTAAAGGTCAGGTAAATAAAAATGAGACTAAAAATGACTAACGATAACCTGCCCGAGAAGCGAGTAGTTGCCTGCAGACCTTCCAGCGTGAAGCCATAGTTGTAAATCGCTAACAAACCAACCAGAAGTTCGGCAAGTAGAATCAGCAGGGTTGCTTTTTTGAATGACATACAATTAAAAAATCTTTCCGGGATTCAAGATTCCATTCGGATCAAAGACTTTTTTAATTCCCCGCATGAGCTCCAGGTTCATTTCTTTCATCGCGATTGGCATATAAGGACGTTTCGCAATGCCAATACCATGTTCTCCTGAAAGTGTACCGCCCAATGAAACCGACAGTTTGAATATTTCTCCAATCCCGTCAACAATTTTGGTGTTCCAGTCTTCATCGCTGATTTGTTCTTTCAATACATTCACGTGCAGGTTGCCATCACCCAGGTGACCAAAGCATACAGAATTAAATCCATATTGTTTGCCGATCTCTTTTATGCCGGTAATGAGTTTAGGAAGATTGGCCCTTGGAACCACCACATCTTCTGATTTGGTGAGCGAGTATGCATTCACAGCCGGAGAAATATTTTTCCTGATTTTCCAGAGCTCTTCTTTTTGTGCGCTGGTCTCGGCAAACAAAATTTCACCTGCCTGGAAATTCTCTACCACGGTCATCACACGCTCTGCATCACGCATGAGAACTTCTTCATCGTTTCCGTCTAACTCACACAACAGATAGGCATCCATGTTTTCGGGAAAAGGTGTGGTTACTTTGCTGGCATAAATTTTCTCTACGTAATCAACTGTCTTCATGGCAGCTTCACGTTCAAAAAATTCCATACCTGAGGGTGTCAGGCCAGCCGTGAAAATTGCTGCAATCGCTTTGCAAGCTTCTTCATTCGTAACGAAAGGAATTAACAGCAATACATTCTTTTGCGGGAAGCCACGAAGCTTGAAAACAATCTTGGTGATAACACCCAATGTTCCCTCACTTCCACACATCAATTGTGTTAAGTTATAGCCCGTGGAGTTCTTCAGCACATTCGCACCAGTCCAGATAATTTCTCCGGTTGGTAATACCACTTCAAGATTCAAAACATAATCGCGGGTCACTCCATATTTAACCGCTTTGGGCCCTCCGCTGTTTTCTGATACGTTTCCGCCAATGAAGCACGAACCTCTGCTGGCCGGATCGGGAGGATAAAAGAGATTTTTTTCTTTAACCGCGTTTTGAAACACTTCGGTGATCACTCCGGGCTCAACGGTTGCTTGTAAATTGAGCTCGTCAATACTAATGATCTTATTAAAACGTTCCATGGAAAGTGAAACGCCTTTTTGAACAGGCAGTGCTCCACCACTTAAGCCGGTACCGGCACCACGAGGAGTAACCGGAATTCGTTGTGCACTACAAATTTTCATGACCCGACTGATTTCTTCTGCAGTACCCGGCTTCAGTACAACATCGGGCAGAAAGGAATAATCTTCAGTCTCATCATGAGAATAGGCATGGCGTTTTTCAGGGTCGACCATTACGTTTTCCTTTCCGATAATGGCCTCAAATTCGCTAACGATGGAGGAGGTGATTTCTGCAAATGCCATGAATGATGTATATTTGAATGTTATTTTTTTAAACGTACGAATGAAGCTATTTTTTCGACTTAAAAATAATCAAAAGCTTCTTCTATCACTTACACTTCTCACAACAGTTTTCCTGGCATCGTGTGCATCGCACCGGGCTACCGTGAGAGATGAAAAGGTAGATAAAGTAGTATCAACCGCCCGAACCTTTGTAGGTACTCCCTATAAATATGGGGGAACAACCCGGTCAGGAATGGATTGCTCAGGCTTGCTGATGAATTCATTCAAGGCTATAAACATGTCATTGCCCCGCACATCAGAGGCACAAA
>DASTYM010000296.1:0-6422 GCA_035764995.1 Cyclobacteriaceae bacterium
CGCTGAATCGGTGCAGCCTGAAAAACCCAGGCAGCTTTGTACTCATCTGTATAATTTATTTCTGCAGCAACAGTGATGATGATGAAAATACAGGCATAAATAATAAAGAGATGTGTTTCTGTGTTCTTCAAGGATTCAATGTATTCGACCAGCGTGACATCACCTTTTAGTTTATTAAACAGGAAAACCAAAATCAGCACAGCAAAGGTGCCGATGGCCGGATAGATCCGAAGTTTTAATTTCCTGTCACGTGAGAAAACATACGATACAAGATTGAATGTTGCCCGCTCTCCTCCTTCACGCGTAAGCAATTTGGCCATGAAGCTGTTCGATGATTTTTCAGAGTGATTGGATGTCGTTATTGGTACCGGTGCGGAACTGGTACCTAAATCAGAAAGCTTAGATGTAAAATAAGGAGCAAGGTATTGATTGATTGCTTTCCAACTTACCAACGGAACAACAAGCCCCAGACCAGCTGTTATCATATTGATTGGTTCAAAGCTCAGGTCATGAACTAATTTTACGAGTCCCGTCATCCACATTGGTGGAATAAGCACGGCCCACCACCTCAAATCCATTGCGATATCTGCAATATTGGTGATACCCAACATGCGTGGTAAAATCTGGTATCCGCCCATCATGACGATGGCCATCGTAATCTGAAAATAATTGATGATGGATTTCAATCGCTCTTCGCTGGTGAAGCGCATCATCAGTAAATACAATCCGTTGGTGAGACTTACTGAGAAGATTACACAGAGGATGGTAGTCAGGATCAGCACCAATCCAACGGCTGCACCTTTTGCAATAAAGGTCACAATGATTGGAATGAGGGCAAGCGCTAAACTAATCTGGCCGATGTAAAGTAAAATATGCGTAGCGCGTGCTGCATAAAAAGTTTTAGCCGAAATGGGTCTCGGCAAAATAATGGTGTTGTCACTGGTGTCGAGCAGGATGGCGCTGAAATCACTGATAAGGGTAAGCGTCACCATGACCATGAGGTAGGAATGGTAAATAGAATACGCAAAAACAACGGAAGGAACAGCAAAGATGAGTATTGATAAAAAGCCTCCGAAGAGCCCGTAGAAAAAGAGTATCAGTCCGAAAGAAGATGAATGCTCTTTCTTGGTCTGCTGCATTCTAAAAGCAGGGGCCCTCCGGTTATCCATCTCCATTTTGATACCCACAATGGCTTTCAGCTGATCGGTGTCAATGCCTTGCCATTGATAAACCGGTCGTAGTAATTCAATAATGCGGAGCCAGAACCAGGTCATGATTTTAAAATATCAACAAATGTATTGGCTACCGTAACCTGTTCTCCGTGCCCGGTGAGTTGTGTAAAAATTTGTTCGAGCGAACCGCCTTGTGCACGGTTATGCAATTCCTGAAACGATCCATTGGCAATAATTTGTCCGCCATTCAAAATAATAATGCGGTCGGAAAGTTTCTCCACTACCTCCATGATGTGAGAGCTGTAAAAAATAGTTTTCCCGCTACGCTTCAATTGAGTCAGAATTTCTTTCACCAGAATCACCGCGTTGGCATCGAGTCCTGAGAGCGGTTCATCAAGGAAAATAATTTCAGGATTATGCAGCAATCCGGAGATCAACAACACCTTTTGCTTCATACCCTTGGAGAAGGTGGTCATACGCGACTCTTTTGCTTTATCGAGATCAAACAACTTCAGTAGTTCATTTGCTTTTTGTTTGATGGAAGCCTCCGAAAGCTGATAGAGCTGACCAACAAAGAGCAGATATTCGATAGGAGTGAGGGTTTCATACAGTGCAGCATTTTCAGGTATGTAACCAATCTTGCGTTTGATGTCGAGCGTATTTTTTTTGATATCGAGACCCAGTACTTGTACATCACCTTCAAATTCGGGAATGAGTCCGCACAAAATTTTAATAGTTGTGCTTTTACCGGCACCATTTGGACCAATGTACCCAATGAGCTCGCCACTTTGAATGGTAAGGTCAATGTTTTGCAAGACCTGGTGTTTGTGGTAGCGCTTGGATAGGCTTGAAACACGAATAACTTCCATGGGATTTAATTCAGGTGAACAATATAGAAGTTTTGTTGGAGAGTACTGAGTTTTTAGTCATTAGTCTTGAGTCTTTACTAATAACAATTAGCAACCCATCCTCATTACTTTGTACTAGCGACTAATGACTAGTGACTACGTATGGCGAAAAAAAAACGGGGAAACATCAATTTCTTGACTTTCCCCGTCTTTGCTGATCACCAGCCGTGGCTAATGCCCAACACTAAACATCTTTCACGAACATAAAACTTCGTTAACTACCTTGCGATAGCGAACTTCATTTCGTATGCGAGTCAGGTTTTCCCTAAGGCTCCTTGCTCACGCACACAACCATTCCTCTCCGAACTTTTTGTAACTGCTTTCCGTAGAAAGCAGCTCTTTGTTTTTTCGGTGACGTTTGATCCTGCTGTTGAAATTAACTTAGTGATATGAATGTATTGCACAGATCATTCCCTACAAAACATTTTATCTAAAAGTAGTCAACAACTTTTCAACCAAGTTGTACACACCTAAAATGCCGTTCAGAGTTTGTTTCGTGAGGTTTTGATGTTTGAACAACCGTCTGTTGGAGTAGAGATTAATATACTGCGCTTGAAAAGAAACTGTCATCCTGACTAAAATCAGGTCGCCCACCACCTATAAATCAGTTTTTCACTAATCCGTAAAGTGTTATTTTCAGGAAAATTTAAAACCCCATGAAAAAAATACTTGTCCCTACAGATTTCTCAAAAGAAGCTCAAATAGCTACAGAAGTCGCCCGTGACATCGCAAAAAAGGCTGGATCTGAATTAACGCTTTTGCACGTTATTGAAGCGGCATCAGGCGGCTCTTTCAATGTGGAGGGAGAAACGAAATTTGGTGGCGATCCTGAAGAGAAGCTTTTTAACATGTCGCTGATTAAAAAAGCGAAAAAGCAAATGGAAACCCTTTTGTCAAACCCCATTTTTAATGGCATGAAAGTGAAGGGTGAATTGAAGATGGGAACTCCGTTTCATGGTATGCGCACCATCATCACCGAAAAGAAAGTCGACCTGGTGGTTATGGGAACAGCCGGCAAAACGAAAGTCGATGAAATGATTATTGGCACAAACACAGAGAAAGTTGTTCGTCACGCCCAGTGCCCGGTGCTGACCGTTCAAAAGAAACCTGCTACGACCGATTTTAAAAATATTGTTTACGCAACAGCGATGAGCAAGGATGAGGAAGTTTTTGCAGCCATCGTTAAGCGTGCGCAGGATATGTACAATGCAACTATTCACCTGGTGCGCATTAACACTCCTGGGAATTTCCAGCGCGATGCTGTGGTTCAAAAGTATATGAAAGATTTTGCGAAGAAACTGATGCTGAAGAATTACACCATCAACATCTTCAACGACCTCACCGAAGAAGAAGGCGTAATCTATTTTGCTGATAGCATCAATGCCGATTTGATCGCCATGGCTACACACGGCCGCACAGGGTTTGCACATGTGTTGGCTGGAAGTATTGCTGAAGAAGTGGTTAGCCACAGCAAGCGTCCGGTACTCACGTACGTGGTGAAGAAATAACCTTACTCATTTAGTCTTTTAAAAATCCCGGTTCTTGCCGGGATTTTTATTTTATTTACAGTTGCAAATGAAAGACTACTACCAAATCCTGCGGGTAAGGCGAGGTGCAAGTTTGTCCGAGATAAAACGTGCCTACCGTATTTTGGTTCAGCAACTGCACCCGGATGTAAATCCTGACCCTGCTGCTCATGAATTAATTAAAGAAGTAAATGAGGCTTATGATGTCTTGAGCGATGATGCAAAAAGACGTGATTATGATTATCGGTTTGCAAATCCTTACATAACTGTTGAAGTCCCCCAGGAACCAGCGCATCGCGACCCCCGTTACAGAAGGTCGACTACGTACAGTCATGTTAATGTAAATCGCGGACCAACCGAACGTGATCTGATGCAAAAACTTGCTCCTTCGATGTTGAAAGTATTTCAGGCAAGTGCAGTGTTGTGTCTATTTCTGTTGATTGATTTTAGCTTACCTCGGAAAGTATCAGATGAAATAATATCCTCTTTTCGGAATACGGGAAGAAGTCGTTATGAAGCAAACTATTTAATCACACAGTCGGGTCAGCAAATAAAAATTAGTCCGCATGACGGATATTTGTTGGAAGTCAATCATACTATTCAAGTAGTGAGGTCTCGCATTTTATCGCTGCTGATTGAGGTTCGCGTTCCAGATCGTGAGGCAACCTTGACGAACCTGAGTACTATCTATGCGAATTTCAAATTTGTCCCCATGTTATTGGGTCTCTTTTCAATTATTGGATTGGCCGCACGCGGGAAAATAGAGTTCAGATTTAACCTGGGAATTATGACCTGCTTTGTTCTTATTTTTACAGTATTCTTATTGATTAAGTGATGGCAAAGAAAAATGACTGGAAAAAGCGTGATGGTGTCGTGTATTCCACCAACTCCGATTTTAATTACGAGTACCAGCAAGAAGCACCCGAAACTTCTGTGCCTGCAAAACAGGAAAACCTGAAAGTGCTCCTCGATAAAAGTATGCGTGCCGGAAAGCAGGTAACGTTGGTAACAGGCTTCACCGGGAAAACCGGAGATATTGAAGCGTTAGGGAAATTATTGAAAACAAAATGCGGAGTAGGTGGTTCGGTGAAGGATCGCGAAATTATTATTCAAGGCGACCATCGGGATAAGATTGTGCAGATACTGATTAAGGAGGGTTATAAAGCTAAACGAGTGGGGTAATTCTGCCCTTGCGCACCCTCTAACTCCCTAAAGGGAGAACCGCTTGCACACAGGGCAATGAATAACGAGTTCCATTTTTCACAATCGAAACTGTTCGTGCGCAGGTCCCCCTTTAGGGGCAAGGGGTGCGCGAGGCTTTGTAAACTCTGCGAACCTCTGCGTGAATTTCCTCTGCGAACTTTGCGGTAAAAAAACTTAACGCAAAGTGCGCAAAGCAAGGGCGCAGCAGGAGGGGACTAAATCTAAACTGTGGTAACACAGATCTTCTCAATGACTCCCGTCAAACCACTCCTTAAACGGCCCCACTTTTTCACGACTTACAATAATTTCCTTATCAAACTCCTGCGTGAGTGTAATCTTTAGACGACTGTTGGAATATACAATCACATCTTTAATCGAATTGATGTTGAGGATGTAGGTGCGATTGATGCGAAAGAAGTTCTTAGGCTCCAGTAAATCCTCAAGCGTTTCAAGTGTATAGTCGATGATGAACTTGCGATTTTGGGTTGTGACCAGATACACATCGCGGCCTTCTGCGTAGAATAAACAAATCTGATCAGCCGTGATAGACCGGATATGATCGCCCAGCTTCACCATGAAGCGGTTTTTGTAATCTTTTGTTTTGGGTGTAGCGAAAACTTCCTGGAGCTGTTCTGTCTTCTCTTTATTCCATTGCAATTGCTCGCGCAAGTTTTCTAGTTTTTTTAAACTGGCAGAAAGATCAGTGAAGGTGATTGGTTTTAATAAATAGTCGATGCTGTTTACTTTGAAAGCATCCAATGCAAATTCATTAAAGGCAGTGATGAAAATGACGGGCTTGCGAATCGCAACTTGTTGAAAGATTTGAAAGCTCAATCCGTCAATCAGTTGGATGTCCATGAAAATCAGGTCAACACTATCCTGATTGTTTTGGAGCCATGACACCGAATCCGTCACAGAAGTGAGATGAGCCATCACTTGTGCAGATGCATCGTACTTGTTTAAATAGCGTTCCAGCTTTTCGGCTGCCGGAATTTCATCTTCGATAATAACTACCTTCATGATTGATGCATCAAAACTTCTTCCGCTACGTGAAGAACGGGCAATTTAATATAATTTTCTTCGTACGCTTTCACCTGAATGAGCGGACGGTCACTGTAGAGAGTATAAGATTTTTGAAGTCTGCTTAATGCCAGGGCACTTTCGGTGTGTTGAATCAAGCGATCATTCAATTTGCTTTGGATGATCAGGTACTCGTCATCTTCCAGGTAACAGCGAATCACCAACGGCTGTTGTGTTGAAATAATGGTATTGCGAACGATGCACTCTATAACAATAGGCAACGATCCCGGAATAAGCTGGCTGCTCAGATTATTTTCGTCCAGGGCCACATCCAGTTTTACCTGGCCGAAGTATTTCTCGTTTAGCAATCGAACAATATTTCGGGCCGCCTCAATTTCAGAGCGAAGTGAAATCAATTCGCGATTTCGGTTGGTTAGCACATAGCGGTACGCACTGGCGAGGTAGTCAATATATTCTTCAGCCTGATCATTCTTTTTATTCATCAGGCTGATCACGTTCTCCAGACTTTCATACAGTAAGTCGGGATTGATGTCGTTCTTGAACTCTGCCATCTCCATTTCAAGTACTTCGCG